>JBBEBQ010000024.1 GCA_040882285.1 Gemmatimonadaceae bacterium | reverse complement strand
CGCGGCATCGAGGACTGTCAACTTATTCCTGGACCTCTAAATTGGGCTACCGTCACTTTACGTAGAACAACAGGGTATCTGTGGCCTTCGCAAAAAGCTTCTTCCGGCTGTCGTGCATCTTGTTGTAGTAGTACCCATCTTGTTGTAGTAGTACCAATGAATCTCGTTGCGAAGGTTCTTGGGGCCGAATACCGCATCCATTAGCAATCGAAGGTGAGCACTCGCGGTAGCATCGCAGTGGAGATAAATCGAAGCCGTGTCCTTCATTACACGGCGCAGTTCCACGAGGCGCGGTGCCATCATGGAGATGTAGGCCAGCATATCGCTTTCACCCAAAAAGGTTCGGAAGGCTTCCATCACCCGCGACACTGGACCACCGGCAACGATTATTTCTTCATAGGCAGCAGCCGCAGCTTGATCCCACTGCCACGTATCCTCAAAGACTTTGATCTGAGCAGCCGAACGTGAGCCGTCTTTCTCCTCAAAAAGAACGTTGTAGTTCTGGTCAGATTTGAACGGAGGGTCGAGGTACACGAGGTCGACCGACTCATCTTTGATGTGACGCCGGAGCACGTCGAGGTTGTCGCCGTAGTAAAGGACGTTTTCTGCCATGCGTTAAAGCTTATGGTGCAGAGGAGATTCGGCCAGCGAAATGTTATCGGCTCTTGCTGGGCTCGCGATCACTCATCTGCAAAGCCGTAACTCCGACGTGACGGTAGTCGGCAGCAACGAGTGAGGTGCGCTTGAACGGGCCGATTCGCCGGAGGTCGTAACGCATTGCCGCTACCATTTGATTGAACGCCTCCTCACGAGCCTGCTCCGTCGTTGGTGTCGCCGAGTGGACCGTGTCGAGGAAAGTGTACAAAGCCCTTATTACGCCATCCGGGCAGTAAAGCCAGCTCAGGTTGACCGCTGCCAGGAATTGCGCGATGTCGGTGGGGCTGCCACCGATGTAGAATCCACGGGAGTGTTCAAGCAGCAGCCGATACCGCTCTTCACGACGGTTACGGTCCTCAGCCGCGCGCTTGCGCCACTCATTTGCTAGCCAGGCGACCATGCCGGCGATTAGCGGAATCGCAATGCCCGCCACGGTCAGAGCGACATCCCTCATGGCGAGTCAGTCCGAGTGTTTGCATTCGATTGGAGCGAAGCCAGAGCCGGTAGCAGCAACGCGATTCTAGATGCCCTGGTGGCCATCGGTACGGATGAAGGCACGAAACTCATTTAGGCTCATGATGCGCGTGGCGAAGCGTGCTTCGAGCTGATGACAATAATCTTATCAAATAGTGCCCAAAGCGACGATGACCAGCCGCGTCTCAGGTGCGGGGCTTGTGTCGTACACAACGACTCTCGATGTAGCCATGTCGGAGCCCGCCCAGTTGCCACTTCGCAAGGTCGTTGTCGGGCCACAACCTCATGCCGACGTGGTTCTGCGCGGCGTCGCCGACTTTCTGGATGCGCACGGCTACGCAGGTACGGAGATCGTGCCCTCAGAGATACCATTTCGGCGTGGCGCGACGTTCGGCGGGCATGGGACGATATTGTGGGAAAGCTCTCCTTCTCCCAGGGGACCATCCTCGTGCGGACAGCTGTTGTGGATAGCGTGGTAGACCCCGTTCACGTTGAAAAGGGCCACCGGCATTCCGTTTACGTCCACGGTCTTGCCGGTGCCCGGTTCAAGGTCTCCCTTGCGTGCGACCATCACGTATTGCTTTATGGCGTTCTTCATTAGTTGGACGAGGTGCGCTCGTAGAATGGCTTCTTCCCCGCCGTGTGGTCCGTCGTGTCAACGATGTCCGCGATCTCCGGTGCGACCCGACGCACCTTGACCTCGAACCCGCGTCGCAGAGTCAGTTGCGAGGCCGCGCACCCCTGGCACCCACCACTCATGGTGACAAAGAGCTTTCCGTCCCTCACATCAACAATGGAAATCTTCCCGCCGTGCGCCGCGATGGCACGGTTGACTTGCCGGTCCAGGAGTTCCTGAATAACCGCGCGAACTTCGGCGTCGGTGCGCCCCAACGCACCCGCGGTGCGAGGGGCCTCGAGGATGGCCGGTACCCCTGAGACGAGCTGCACACGGATGACCGTTCCGATCCCAGATTTCAGTGCGGACCACGAGGCGCCTGAGTGCTTCCCGACCGTCACGACGTTTTCGGCAACGAGCACGTGGGCGACGCCGGCAAGCGCGAACAATCGCTCGGCGAGGGGTGAACCAGCGGCCAATTCTTTGGCGTGGAAGAAGAAGGGACCGCCCGGATGCACCGTCTGGCTTACGGTGAACTTGCACGTGTCGGGATCGGCGACGGAAGTCTCGGCGCGGATCGTGATCGTCTCGTCGAGAGGCAGGACATCAAACATCTTCCACCACCTTGGCTGCGAAGCGCTCAGCGAGGGCCCGCAGGTGCTCGAACGTGTATATCCCGGTACTGTGGCCGTCGTTCCAGCGGAATATGATGGCGTAATTGCCTGCGCTGGAGATCGTCTGGGGGGCCACGTCCGGCAGCACGCTCTGTGGATCGAGGACCGCCCGGCCGCTCATTTCCTCGACGCAGAGGGCGCACGGGCATGCCAGTCGAAGGTCCCGGACGTCGAAGTCGTCACGGCGCCCGTCCTCCCAGACCACAGACAACGTGCGCGCATCGCGCCGGCGGAAACCGGCGGGGGTGGTTGGAGAGCCCATCGGCTGGACCGCGCTCTCCACCCAGGCCGGCTCACCCTCATTCGTTTCCCAGTTCCAGGCGAATGCTCCCAGCGCCGTCGTTGGGAGCCCCCGGAGTCGGCCGGCAAGCGCCGTCGCGATCGCGACATAGGCCTGGGCTGCGGCGGAGTGCGGCCTGTCGGCCACGACCGGACGCCCCTCGTCCCCGCCAGTGACGATGTCGGCGTCGAGAGGAATGGCGCCCAGGAATGGGACGCCGAGCTCCCGACTCATCCGCTCGCCGCCGCCACGGCGGAAGATGTCGGTGTCCTTTCCACAGTGAGGGCACGTGAAGGTGCTCATGTTCTCGATGATGCCGAGGATGGTGACATTCAGGGTCTCGAACGCCCGCAGCCCGCGGCGGGCGATCTTGAGGCTCACATCCTGCGGCGTCGTCACGATGATCGCGCCGGACAGAGGAACGCTCTGGGCCAACGTCAGTTGCGTGTCGCCGGTCCCGGGCGGGAAGTCGAGAATCAAATAGTCCAGCTGTCCCCACTGCACGGTGCCGATGAACATGTTCAGGTACTTGCCCACCATCGGTCCGCGCAAGATGGCCGGTTTGTCGTCCCCGGTGAGCATGCCCATCGATATCGCCTTCAGGCCGTGCCGTTCCGCGGGGACGATCTTCTGGTCCGCGGTCATCTCGGGCAGCTGGCCGGTGGAAAGTCCCAGCATCACGGGGATGCTCGGGCCCAGGATGTCCGCGTCAAGAAGCCCGACGCGACCGCCGACTTGCTGGAGCGCGAGCGCGAGATTGACGCTGACGGTGGACTTGCCCACGCCGCCCTTGCCGCTGGCCACCGCGATGACGTGCCTGATTCCTGGCAGCTTTTCAGGACCGCCGGAAGCCTCGGACAACGCGCTTGGCGCGTGCTCATCGGTGTTGTGCGGACCGGTGGTCTGCATGTCTCAGGTTCCATGCTCGGAATTTCAATCGCCCCTGTAGAATATAAACACGCTGGACATCGCAGCGGCACCGTGAGCACGGCGCGCAGGATGATCGTCCGCTGCGGTGTGTTCAATCGCTGCCCGCGGTGAGCGTGAAAGCCCGCGTTCGGGGCTCGGCAGCGGTCGTGTCCACCGTGTGGGACATGTGGCTCGAGGAAGGAAGCGGCGGCGCGCCACTCCGACGAAGGTCCACGCCGCAGCATATCTGGTCGGGAGCCGATGACATTTCAGCGCTCGCGACGTATCATTATTTGATCCTGGTACGTCGCCGCGTCATCAGATGCGTCGACAGGGCAGGATGTCCACGTGCGTAGAAGCCTCGCCGTCTCACTCGACCAGTTGATCGGAAATACCCCGCTCTTACCGCTGCGTCGCAGCGTCGGAGCAGGAAGCCGCGGGTCGGTCTTCGTCAAGCTCGAGTACTTGAATCCAGGTGGGAGCGTAAAGGACCGTGCGGCGCGCGCCATCATCCAAGCGGCGGAGCGAGACGGTCGACTCGGCGTGGGCAGGACGCTGCTCGACGCGAGCTCGGGAAACACGGGCATCGCCTACGCCATGCTCTGCGCCGAGCGAGGCTATGGCTGCGAGATCTGTGTGCCCGGGAACGCCAGCGAGGAACGAAAGAAACTGCTTCGGAGTTATGGTGCTAGGATCGTGATCACGGACGCAGTGGAAGGCTCCGACGGCGCGATCCGCGAGGCGCGCCGGCGCGCCGCCGCTGACACCGAGCATTACTTCTATGCCGATCAGTACAACAACCCCGCGAACGTCCAGGCGCACTACGAGACGACCGGCGCGGAGATCTGGGAGCAGATGCAGGGACGCGTGACGCACTTCGTGGCAGGGCTGGGGACGAGTGGGACATTCGTCGGAGCAGCCCGTAGATTGCGCGAGTGTAATCCGCGCGTGCGACTGATCGCGGTGCAGCCCGATTCGCCGCTTCACGGCATCGAGGGAATGAAGCATATGGCAACCGCGATCGTCCCGGGGATCTACGATCCGGAGCTCGCCGACGAGACAATCGAAGTTGGCACCGAAGAGGCACAGACCACGGCGCGCCGGCTGGCACGCGAAGAAGGCTTCCTCGCTGGCGTCTCCGGCGGCGCGAACGTGGCGGCGGCGATCCAGATAGCTGCGCAAGCCGGGCCGGAGGCAGTCATCGTTACTCTGTTACCGGACGGTGGCGAGCGCTACCTGAGCCAGCGGTGGTGGGAGGGAGAGACGTGATCAGACTCCCCGCTGCTGCCCTCGAGCGCATTCGCGAGCACGCGCGGGACGCTTATCCGCGCGAGTGCTGCGGGGCGCTGCTGGGGCGCGCGTCGCACAACCACAGGGCGGTGAAGGAAGTCGCGCGTGCTGTCGCCCTCGCGAATGCCACGCATGATATGGCGGAACGGCGTTATCTGATTCCGGGCGCCACGGTGCGGGAGATCGGGCGAACGGCCGAGCACGATGGCCTGGAGATCGTCGGCTTTTACCATTCGCATCCCGACCATCCGCCGGAGCCATCGGGACTCGACCGTGAGCAGGCCTGGCCCTGGTACACGTACCTCATCGTCGGGGCTCGTTCGGACGACACGGGGCCGGTGCGGGCCTGGCAACTGGTGGATGACGGGCTGCTCTTCGCAGAAGAGGAATTGACCATCGTCCGGGAGGACACATGAGCGCGATCGTTCGCATTCCCACGCCGCTCCGCGCTTACGCGGGTGGCGAGAGCGAAGTGACGGTGCGCGCCGGCACCGTTGGTGACGCGATCACGGAGCTCATCGAACGCTACCCCCAGCTCCGCCGGCATTTGTACACTGAGGCCGGCGCGCTGCGCAACTTCGTCAACCTGTTCCTGAACGAGGACGAGGTGCGCTATCTGGCGAGCGACCGGACGACGGTCGCGGAGGGAGACACGATCACGATTGTCCCGAGCATCGCTGGCGGGGCGGGCGGAGCAAGCGCCGTCGCTGACACAGCGGATCTCTCGCCCGAGGAGGTGCTTCGCTACAGCCGTCATCTCATCATGCCTGAGGTGGCGATGGGCGGGCAGCGCAAGCTCAAGGCGGCAAGGGTGCTGCTCGTGGGCACCGGCGGACTTGGCTCGCCCCTGGGTCTCTATCTCGCCGCGGCCGGCGTCGGAACGCTCGGTCTCGTGGACTTCGACGTGGTGGACGTGACGAATCTCCAGCGGCAGGTCTTGTACGGCACGAGCGACATCGGGCGACCGAAGCTGGATGCGGCCGCGGGGCGGTTGCGCGACGTCAACCCGCACGTGCAGATCGTACCGCATGAGTTGCGGCTGACGAGCGAGAACGCGCTGCAGATCCTGGAGTCGTACGACGTCGTAGTAGACGGCACCGACAACTTCCCGACACGTTACCTCGTGAACGACGCGTGCGTGCTCCTCGGGAAGCCGAATGTCTACGGCTCGATCTTCCGCTTCGAGGGACAGGTCTCGGTGTTTTTCGCGGAGAAAGGACCCTGCTACCGGTGCCTCTTCCCCGAGCCGCCGCCGCCCGGGCTGGTGCCGAGCTGCGCCGAGGGAGGCGTGTTGGGTGTGCTTCCGGGAATCGTCGGCGCGTTGCAGGCGCTCGAGGCGATCAAGCTGATCCTCGGGGCTGGAGAGCCGCTGATCGGTCGCCTCTTACTCTTTGACGCATTGGCGCTCCGTTGGCGTGAGCTCAAGCTGCGCAAGAACCCCGACTGCCCGGTGTGCGGCGAGCGGCGGACGGTGACCGGCCTCGTGGACTACGAGGAGTTTTGTGGCGTCCCGCAGGCGATCGCGGCCGAGGCGGCAGAGCGCGATGGTCTCGTCGAGACGACCGCTTTGGAGCTGGAGGCACGGCTCTCTAGCGGAGAGTCAATCACGATTATCGACGTGCGCGAACCGCACGAGTGGGAGATCGCGAACCTGGAGCGCTACGGCGCACGGCTCATTCCGCTGGGGCAATTCGCCGAGCGGATGCACGAGCTGAACAGCGCCAACCAGATTGTGGTGCATTGCCGCTCGGGCGCTCGAAGCGCGAAGGCATTCCGCCAGCTTCACGCCGCGGGATTCAGACGGATCTGGAATTTGAAGGGTGGGATTCTCGCTTGGACCGACGAAGTGGACCCGACGCTGCCGCGGTACTGACCACGAGCGAAGCGAGAGCCAGCGCGGAAGCCGCGCGGAACGGCCTAGAAGCAGCAGAACATGCTTCGCCGAAGGCCGTCGGAGGCAGTTGCGCGTGCAAAGATACGGTCTCAGCCCATTCCTGTTTCGGGAGCAGGAGGTCGCTGGTTCAAATCCAGTCGCCCCGACTTTAGCAAATTGAGCCTCTGCAACGACGGTCGTTGCAGAGGTTTTTTTCTTAGAAGCCCTGCCCGATCCGGCCGGTGAACTTCCACGGGCCCGCGCGGTCGATCGGACGCGTGACGCCCACGGCCAGCGCGCCGCTGAAAAACGTCACGAGAAATTCCGCCGAGGCGCGCACGCCGTCGGTCGTGCGCGACAGCGGCACCAGCGCGCCGGTGACGGAATCCGTCACCGCGCCCAGCTCGAGCAGCGCCGCCTCCGCCTCCGGCCCGGACACGCCGGTCCAGCCAGCGTGGATTCCCGCCGCGATGCCGGGCGCGATGCCCGGCACGATCAGCCGCCCCGGCAGCCGGATCGGCGCGCGGAGTAACGGCAGCGTGTACCCGACCACCGCGCGGCCGAGCGCCGCGCGGTCGCCGGCAAATTCCTTGTAGCCGTACGAGCGCAGCCCTTCGCTCCGGCCGATCTCGAACATCGCCTGCGGCACGGGGTCGCCGATCAGCGTGCCGGCGTCCGCGCGCGCATACAGCTGAAACGGTCCAAGCTCGCGGCGCGCGGCGGCGCCCGTCTCCAGGCGCTGCCAGCGGAGATCCCCATCGGCGCGGTCGTAGCTCACGCGACCGCCGATGCCGCGGTCCACGAACAACCCGCTCACGTCGGGATTCAGCTCGAGCGACGCGATCGTCCGGACGTAGTTCCCTTCCCTGATTCCGCGGTTCGGCCTGAATCCCTCGCCGTCGGCGACGAACAGTCCGCGCGAGATGTTCTGCTCCACCGCGCGGTCTGAGCCGGGCCCAACCTCGAGCCGGACCACCGATCGCCGCTTGAGTCCGAGAGTGCGGCTCACGAACAGCGTCGCGCTGCGCCGGTCGAGATAGTCGTAGTCGTCGGTGCTGCCGAGGAGCGCGGCCATCGTCGCGCCCCAGGACAGCGGCGGCTGAAAATCATTGGTGTGCGCCAGCGCGCGCTCGAGCCGGATTCCCGTCGTGGTCGCGCCGCGCGCGCGATGCGCGCCGAGCATTCCGCGCGCGGTCTGCTCGGACCACGCCCAACCCACGGAGCCGCGGACCGTCACTCCCGAAGCCGCCTCGCCGAAGTCTTTCGCGAGCGCGATCCCGGTGAACAACCCCTCGATCCTATTGAAGCGAAACACCTCGCCGAGAGAGCGTGGCGCGAATCTGATTCCAGTTGACTGGCCGCGGGTTGCCCACTCCGCGGGCGCGACGTCGTCGAACTCCGAGAAGTACACGTCGGTGCTCGCGGCGCCGATCGGCTGCGTCCATCCGCCGTACCGCTGCTGCACCGCGGAGGACGCGAACGTCAGGTTGTGGCGGACCCCGGGGGGCGCCTCCGGACCCGTCCACGTCGAATCGTTGGGACGGTAGTCGTGAAAGCGCGACACGATCCGAACGATCGTGCGCAGCCCGCCGAACGGCCCGATCCGCGCCTGCAGCTCCGTGCGCTGGTACGCCGGCAGCCAGTAAGCACCTTCGACTTCCACGTTGACCAGCTCGACGAACGACGCGCCGCTCACGCCCGGGATGCGGCTGCCCGACTTGATCGTGACCTTGCCATCTTCCACCTCGACGAGCCGCCCGCGAATCCGTACGACCTGCTTGCGCTCGACGTCGATGTACATCTCGCCCAACAGCAGAACCGCATCACCCGGCGCGTCGGGTCGAGGCGTCACCGTCACGCGGACAATGGGTATCCGCTGCTGCTTGGCCGAATAGAAGGTCACCGCGGTGTCACCGCCGCCGAACCGATAGTACGTGTCGCGGTTGGTCGCGAGCGGATGCACCGCGAGTCCCGTGACCGTGTCGTACCTGCGACTACTGCCGCTCGCGGACGACACGCCGAGCTGCAGCCGGTTGCCGTACAGCGTCGGCGTGGTCCAGCCCCCGAAGATGCTCATGAGAGAGAACGTCGGTCCGATCGCCTGGTTGCGATAGCCGACGACCCGCTGGTCGTACCGGTCGGGCGCGCGCCAGCGGACGTCGCTCGCGATCTGCTCGAGCTGGGCGGTTCTTTCCCGCCCACCGGAGTCGACGATCACCAGCGACATCTCGGTCTCGAGCCGCGCGCGGTACGCGCGCAGGCGCTCGGGCACGCTCGCGTTGACGAGCGCCGCCTCAGCTATGAGCGCGGTGAGGCCGGGCGACGAGTCCACGGGCGCCGGCGCGGCAACCTGTGCCGAGGCGGTCCGCGCGAAGCTGGACGCCAGCAGCGTGAAGAGTACCAGACGCGTCCTGCATGCCGCTCGCATCAACGCTTGCTTCCGACGCAATACCGGGGCTCCGATGGTCCTATCTCGCTGAGCATCATCTCCTGTAGACACGCGGCAGATCGCCGCCGAACGAGAGCACTCCGCCGGCGAGCTGGCCGGTAAACTCGCGCCCCTGCGTGTCCTTGAAACGCACAATCTGCGCCGCGACCGAATACACGCCCGACCCGCGCTCATCGTAGGTAGCAACGTTGGGGGTCGTGACGGTCTCGATGCTCTCGCGGACGGTAAGAGATGTGGCGTAGCTCCCGTCCGCGCCGAGCTCGTAGCTTCCGGCGAGCACCTCAAACCTGTAGCCGTTCGCCTCGATCAGGATCGCGGGCAGGGATTTCTGCTGGATGGTCACGAGGAGGTAGGGTCCGGCAACGGGATCCGGCACGAGTACCTCCGCACGATCGCTTTGCCGGCATGCGGCCAGCATCACGCCGGCGGCAGCTAACGCGAGCAGCTTCGGCATGGGGGCATCCTCTTGCAAGAGCGCGGTGAGACTCTCTGGAGAATCTCACCGCACTCGCATGCCGGTGCCAGCGTCCGGCCTCTCGAATCGCTCGTTCGCGTCCGAATTACTTTCGAAACACCGCCGTGGAGCCGCCGTCGGTGAATGTCAGCGTGTTGCCCGCCAGCGTCGCGCTGTCGGTATCACCGTCGGAATATGTAAAGTTCACCGTGGATCCGGTTACCGTGTACGTACCGTTAAACGACTCGCTCTCCGTTGTGACCGCGTTGTCCTCGGTAATCCGGAATACGACGCTCGTAGTGAACGTCCTGCTCGCGGCCAAAACGAAGTTCCCGGAAACGATCTCCAGCCTGAATCCAGGCTCGTCGAACACGACCACGGGAAGCGACTGGCCGTCGAGCGTCTGGAGATTGTACGTGCCGGCGATCGAAGCCGGCTCGTTGATCCCGTCGCCGTCGCCGCCACACGCCGCAACGAGGCCAAGCACCGCGATCGCCGCCACCTTCATGAACTTTCGCATTCTTCCTCCGAAAGTGAGTTTGGTTCACCTCTTCGGCGGGAAGGGTGCGGTGGCAGTCGCGTGAATCCGATACGCATGATGACGTAGGCACGCCTCGAGCCGTACTCGACCGCGTCCCCGGCATGACGCGGGGGCGGAGCTACGTAAATCCTCCCCGCATGCTACGTAACTCGGCGCATTCACCCGCGCTGCGCCGACGGCGATACTCCCCTTCGATCATCCACAGGAGAATCGCATGGAGCTGCAGGTCGCCACCGAAAAGGGATCGCCAGCGAGCTGGTCGGTCGGATCCGTCATAGACTGGGGCACGGCCGATCTTACCGCGGCCGGGCGCGACCCCGAAGTGCTGATGCTGGTGCGACGCGCCGCGCTCAGGGCCGCGCGTCGGACGGTGGGCCTCAGCCACCTGCTGTCCGCCCTGGCGGGAGATTCCGTCGCCTCGGCGCTCCTCGCCCGGGAACTGCACGACAGCTGGAAGCACTTTCACGCTCTGCGATCGTACCTGGATGTAGCCGAGTACTCCCCCGCGATCGCGGAGGCCGAGCTGGACCAGCATCGCCGGTCAGCTCCGGAGGGAGTGGTCAAGCGGCCGGAAGACGCCGCGGGACGGATCGCGCGGCTGCTGGACGATGCCGCGCGCGACGGCGCGGTGTTCGAGCTGATCAAATCCAGGGCGCCCGACCCCGCGCTGGCCAGGCTCGCCGACCGGATCGCCCACGACCGCCGGCAGCACTCGCTCGCGCTGACGAGATACCTGGCCGCCCGGTCGGCGTCTTCCAGCGAAAAGACCGCTTAGCGAAGCGCGCTAGAGCAGTCCCTTTTCCCGCACGTAGTCGGCGAGCTCACCGCGCGACTCCACGTCCAGCTTGGAGAAGATGTTGGACAGGTGGGTGCTGACCGTTCGCGCGGAGATCTTGAGAGCCGCGCCGATCTCCTTGTTCGCCTTCCGCGCCGCGACCATCCGAGCGATCTCCATCTCGCGGGCGGTGAGGCCGGCCGCGCCCTCGCCCACCGTCCTGGAGGGGGGCCGGAACCCGAGCGTGCGCAGTTGCTCGCGCGTGGCGTCCAGCTCGGCGGCGGCGCCCAACCGGGCGAACAGATCGTGCGCCCGACGCAGCTCGCGGGCGGACTGCTCGCGATCCCCCGCTTCCGCCAGAGCGCGGGCGTACTGCCGCCGCATCCTCGCTCCAAAGTGCGGATACTGCAGCTCTTCCAGCAGCTCCGCGGCCACCTTCAGCTCCCTCGCCGCGCCCGCGGGATCGCGATCGCGCAACAGCGTCAGCAGGCCTTCGCCCGCCTGGGCGCACGCGGCCGCGAGCCGGTGGTTCAGTCGCATCGATTCGTTGCGCAGGCGCGCGCAGTGCTTCTCGGCGGTGGCGAAATCGGCATTGTACAGCGCCGCTTCGGTGACGAGCGGCAGCAGCCACTGGACCGCCCACACTACATGGCCCGCGCGGTCCGCGATGGCGAGACCCGCCTCGCCGACCTTCACGGCTTCGGCGTAATTGCGGGTCGCGAGATGGTACGCGGCCATCCCGAGGTGCGCCGGCACCACCGAGGGGACGTCCACCGCGCGTTCCGCCCCGCGCTCGGCGCCCGACTTCTTCCACGCCTCCTCGAACATCTCGAGAGCGCGCGCGTGCTCGCCGCGCCAGAGGTGGATCGTGCCGGTCCAGACGAGCAGCCGTGGCAGCAGCGTCTTTTGCGCCAGCGCGCGCGCCTGCGCGATCGCGCGCTCGCCCGTGGCGATTCCCGTCTCCCAGTTGCCTACACCGGACGCGTACTGCACGGACAGCTCGGCGGTCCACAGCGGCAGCAGCGGGGAGCGCAGCTCGTCGGCGAGCCGCGACGCCGCGCCGATGTGCTCGACGACGCCCGTCGCGTCGCTGTCGAGCCCTGCCAGCATGGCCATCCCCCAATGGGCCGACCACGCGAGCACTTTCTGCCCGCTCTCTTCCGCCAGCGCCACCGCCTTGCGGCCGTGCTCCCGCGCGCGCGGGATATCGCCGCTCCAGGCGTGCAGCAGCAGGAGCGCGCGGTGCACGCGCGCGGTGAGCGCGGGATTCCCCGTGCGCTCCGCCTCGGCGAGCGCCGCGTTCACGTCGGCCGCGGCGTCGGAGAACCGCCCCGCATCCTGCGCGCAGATGCTGCGCCCCAGGCGAATGCGCACGACCATGGCGGGATCGGCGATCTCCGCCGCCGCCTCCAGCGCCGCCGCGTAATGCTCGAGCGCTTTCTCCGATTGGCCGGTCCAGTAACACGCGAGCCCCATGCGGTGCCGCACCGAAGCGGCCAGGGCGCGATCACCCCGCCGCTCCGCGTCCGCGAGCGCGCGCGCCCAGAGCTCCATCGCCTCGTCGTACTGGCCGAGCCGCTGGCGCGCGCGGGCGAGGGTAGTCACCAGCTCGCTGGTCGAATCGCCGCTTCCCTGCCGGTCCCGCTGCTCGAGCGCGGCGGCGAGATAATCGGCCGCCTCGCGATTGGCGTATTTCTCCAGCGCGGTGCGGCCGGCGGCAGTCAGATACTTCACCGCCTTGGGCGCGAGCTCGGGGGACATCGCGCGCGAATAGTGAAAGGCCAGCTCGTCGGCATGCGCCGGTGCGGTCGGGCCGTACAACGACTCGAGCGATTGCGCGACCTGCGCATGCAGCAGACGGGCGCGGGCTCCGCCGAGCGCGGCGTACAGGACCTCGCGCAGCATGGGGTGCGCGAAGTCGTAGGCCAGCTCTTCGCCACGCGCGGCCTCTACCAGCACGCGGGCGGAGCGGAGCTCGTCGAGCGCGCCCACCAGCTCCGCGTCCGCGAGACCGCTCACCGCGCACAGGACATCATAGCCGGCGCGTGTGCCGACCACGGCGACGAGATTCGCGATTGTCTTCCCATGCGGCGACTGCCGGTCGAGCCGCGCGCCGAGCACCTCGCGGACCGTCGGCGGCAGATCCAGCGATTCCGTCTCCCAGCCGGTCCACTTGCCATCCCGCTCGACGAGCAGCCCCCGGTCGATCAGCGACTTGAGCGTCTCCTGAATGAAGAACGGATTGCCGCGAGTCCAGTCGTACAGCAGCCGGGAGAAATTCGCGGTCTGCGCCGGCGGCGTGCCGAACGTCTCCGCCAGCAGCTCCGACACCTGCGCCTCACCCAGCGCATCCAGGTGGTACACGGTGATCGCGCCGAGCCGGGCGAGCGATTGCTCGGTTGTCCGCAATACGTCGTTGGCGTCGCGCTGCGACTCGTTGTACGTGCCTATCAGAACGATCCGCGCGCCTTCGCGTGGCTGCCGCGCGAGAAAGTGCAGCAGCTCCAGCGAGGAGGCGTCCGCCCACTGTAGGTTCTCCAGCACGAGCAGGACCGGCTTCTTGGCGGCGAAGCGAATGAGGAACTGGCTGAAGTTCCAGAGCAGGCGCGCCTTGAGCTCCGACGGATCGGCGCCGGCGTTGGCGCGCGCGCCGTCGCCATCGGCACCCAGGCTCGGGAATAGATGGCGCAGCTCGGCGGCTCCGCCGCGTGAGAGCACGGTCAGCTGCGCGGGCTCCATCGCTCGCAACACCGGCACGAGCGCGTCGGCGAACGCGGCGTAGGGGACGCCGGTCTCCACCGGATACGCGCGGCCCACGGCGACGGTGAACCCTATCTTCGACGCGCGATCTGCCACGGCCTCGACGAGCCGGGTTTTGCCGACGCCGCCTTCGCCCGCGACCAACACAGCTCCGGCCTGGCCGCCCGCGGCGGCGGTCAGCAACCCGCTCAACGCGGCCAGATCGGCCGCTCTCCCGACCATCGGGGTCGCGTCGCTGCTGAGGCGTGGGGGCATCTGCCCGTAAACAGAAGCTTCTACGCCGGCCAAAATCAAGCAATCCATCATCTTGAAGGGCTCGAGCCGTCATCGAAAACCGCCGCCGCGGTTCATTTTATGCTCCACCACGGACGCATGCCGATGCCCCACGATATGGACACCGGACTGACAGCCACGCGGGAAGTGGTTGGCGCGCTATTCGGCCCGCCCGCCGCGCGGGCGTTCGACGTCCGCTACTGGGATGGCTCGAGTGAGGCTTCCGGGCGCGCGGATGACGCGCGCTTCACGCTCGTGATCTCGCGCCGCGGCGCGTTGCGGCGAATGCTCTTCCCGCCCAACGAGCTGTCCATCGTGGACGCGTACATCTCCGGCGATCTCGACGTCGAGGGCGATCTGGAATCGGCTGTCGGCCTTGGAGATGAGGTGGAGCGGCGGATTCGCGACGGCCGGACGATCGCGCGGCTCGCGCGGAAGATCATCGCGCTCCCCGCCGACGATCACCCCGACGTCGCGAAGTCACGGTTCCAGCGCGTGGCCGGCTCCCTCGCGCGGCGGCGGCGCGGCGACGCGCAGGCAATCGAGTTCCACTACGGCGTGAGCAACGAGTTCTACGCGCTCTGGCTCGACCCGATGATGCTGTACACCTGCGCGTACTTCAGGACCGGCGACGAGAGCATCGAGCTGGCCCAGCTCGACAAGCTCGAGCACATCTGCCGGAAGCTGCGGCTGAAGCGGGGCGACCGTCTGCTGGACATCGGCTGCGGCTGGGGTGGCCTCGTGCGGTACGCGGCGAAGAACTACGGCGTCGAAGCTCTGGGGATCACGCTCAGCGAATCGCAGGCGGCGTGGGGACGGGAGCGCATCCGCATGGAGGGACTCGCGGGGCAATGCAGAGTAGAAGTCCGCGACTACCGCGATCTGCCGGCCGGCGAGACTTTCGACAAGATCGCCTCCGTCGGCGTGACTGAGCACGTGCCCGCGGATGAGCAGCCCGCGTACTTCGCCCGGGCGAACGCCCTCCTTCGGCCCGGCGGAGCGTTCCTCAACCATTGCGAGGTGAGCGTCGACCAGGCGCACGGCGAGCCGGTCGCGTCGAAGATTGCCGCCAGGCTTTGGAAGCGCGGCGAGTTCATTCAGCGGTATGTCTTCCCGGATGCGCGGCTGGTGCCCGCGGCGCACGTGATCGCGAGCGCGGAGCAGAGCGGGTTCGAGGTGCGCGACGTCGAGAGTCTGCGCGAGCACTACACGCTGACGCTCCGGCACTGGATCCGCGCGCTCGAGAATAACCGCGACGGCGCGATCGATCTCGTCGGCGAGCGTACCTACCGGGTGTGGCGGCTGTACATGTCCGCGGGGGCCCAGCGGTTCCACGCGGGCAAACTCAACATCATCCAGACGCTGCTGTCGAAGCCGCGCGCGGACGGCGAGTCGGAGCTGCCGTGGACCCGCGAGGACATCTACGAAGCGCCGTATCCGAGCGAGCTGGCGAGAAAGCTGGAGCTGCGCACCTCGGCCTAGCCGAGGGAAAGGTTATAGAGCGGGCCGGCGAAGGTGAAAAGCCGTTGCCGCCTGATACGCCCGGGCTACGGCAACGAGCTTCGCCTCGCCGAATAATGCGCCGAGGAAGGTCAGCGAGACCGGGGTACCGTCCGCGCGGAAGCCGTGCGGCAGGATGACGGCCGGATGGCCCGTGAGGTTCGTGGCCACGAGCTGGGGGAATCCCGCGACCGACGTCGGCGTGACGATCACGTCCACGGTCGCGAACAGCTTGTCCCATTCCGCGATCGCGCGGGCCCGCAGCCGGTTGGCGTTGATGTAGTCCACCGCGGGGATGAAGCGCGCGACGCGAAACGTGTTCGCCCAGTCGTTCCGGGTCTGCTGCACCAGCTCGTCGTCGCGATTCGACCGCGTGAGGGAGTCGAACGCCGCCGCGGCCTCGGCGGTGAGCACGATTCGCATCGCGTCGTACGCCAGCTGCGGCATTTCGACTGGAATCAGCGCGAGGCCGAGTCCGCGCAGCACGTCGAGGGCCGCGTCGTCGAACGTCTTCGTTGAATGGAGGATGCGCTCCTGGTTCGCCGCGTCGCGCTCCGGCACGTCGAACGCGCCCTTGAAGTATCCGATTCTGACGTCGCGCGCGCGCAGCCGCCAATCCGGAACGAACCGGGGCGCGATCGCGCCGGCGTCCGCTCCGTCCCCGCCGCTGACCGCCTCGAGCACGAGCGCGCAGTCCTCGGCGCTCCGGCAGATCGGCCCGAGCTTGTCCATCGTCCACGACAGCGCCATCGCGCCCGTCTTCGGCACGCGGCCGTACGTCGGGCGGAGCCCCGTGACTCCGCAGCGCGTGGAGGGCGAAGAGATCGAGCCGAGCGTCTCGCTCCCGATCGAGAATGCGACGAGCCCGGCTTTCGTCGCGGCAGCGGGGCCGGCCGACGAGCCGCTGGACCCCTGATCGAGCTTCCACGGATTCCGCGTCATTCCGCCGAACCACACGTCTCCCTGCGCGAGCTCGCCGAGCGAGAGCTTGGCGAGGAGCACGGCGCCGGCGGCGTCGAGCCGCTGTACCACCGTCGCGTCCTGATCGATTACCTGCTCGCGATACGGACCGGCGCCCCACGTCGTCTTGTAGCCGCGCACGGCGAGCAGATCCTTCGCTCCCCACGGAATGCCGTGTAGCGGACCGCGGTACCTGCCGCGCGCGATCTCCTGATCGGCGGCCAGCGCCTGCGCGCGCGCCCGCTCCTCGGTGAGCGTGATGACCGCATGCAGCGACGGATCGAGCCGCTTGATCCGCGCGAGATACATGTCGGTGAGCTGCGTCGCGGTGACGCGCCGGGCGCGGACGAGAGCGGCGAGCTCCGCGATCGAAGCGAAGGCGAGATCCTCGAGGTCACGCGGAACCGCTCGCGGTCTCGCGTTCGGCCGAGCGACACGCCGCGGCTCGGGCGGCAGGCCTTTTCCCGGCGGAAGCGGATTGAACGTGAGCACCGGCGACTCGCTGTTGGCCAGCTCGATCTCGTGCAGCTCGCGGATCCGCGACTCGTTGGTTCGGAGACCGGCGACCATCATCTCGCGCTCGTCATCGTCGAAGCTGAGCCCGGCGATCTCTTCCGCGCACTTGATCGTCGCGGCCGTGATCTCGGCGCCGGCAGCCACCTGCGACCACAGGACCCCGGGAAGCAGCGTCGAGCCAAGCCCCGCGGCGGCGAAGTATTCCATGAACGCGCGCCGGTCGTAAGTGTGCTCAGTCACCTTGTGATCCTCCCGTTCAGGATTACCGCCGAAGCATCTCCACGTGCGGAATGTCGTCTTCGATGTACTCGTGGCCGGTGCACTCAAATCCGAGCGAGCGGTAGAAGCGCTCCGCCCAGCGCTGCGCCCCGATGCGCACGGCCGCGCCGGGGTAATATCGCTCCGCGCCGCGCAGACCCTCCAGCATCAGCTCGCGGCCAAGCCCGGTCCGCCGTACGCTCGGGTGGGTGATCACGCGGCCGATCGACGGCTCGGCGTATTTCACCCCCGGCTCGACGAGCCTCAGGTACGCGATCATCAATCCGGACGCGTCCCGCGCGTAGAGATGGCGTGACCGGCGGTCCCAACCGTCGGCATCAAGATACGCGCAATTCTGCTCGACCACGAACACCGTCTGCCGCAGCGCGAAGATGTCGTACAGCTCGTCCGCGGTGAGCTCAGGGAACGAGCGCCAGACCCAGTCCGGCATCGCGCGCTACGCCTGGCCGGCGGACTTGCTGAACGCGTCCTCGCCGTCGAACTGCTGCAGCTTCTCCACGTGCATCCACATCAGGTCGCCGGCGAGGCGCTGGAGCAGGTCGATCAGCTGCGCGTCGCCGACGTCCTTGCCCTCGGCGCGCGACACGAACCGGCAGCGATAGTGGTCCACCAGTCCGACCTTGGCTTCCACCTCGGGATACACGGCGGTGCCGCGATTGGCGATCCCGGCGAGCTTTAGCGAGCTGTCCGCCACGAGCGCCTCGACCTTTCTCCCGAGCTCGCCCGGCTGGAGCAGCGACTCGACGAAGACGTCGGCGCCGACGACTCGGCGTGTCTTCGGCTTCACGAACTCCACCGACTCGACCATCGGGGGGACCTTGAAGTGCCCGTGCTTGCGCTGGTTGCTGATGGAGGAGTGCTTGCCGAGGTTGGCGATCACCGCGTCTGCGAATCCGGTGGTCGAGACGGGATTCCCGGTGCCGAGCATGTCGCCGGTGTGCACCCCCTGCTCGAAGGTGTAGACCACCGCGTGCTCGATCGCCGTGGCGGCCCGACCCTCGTCGATGTGCCGGAGCATCATCGCGGCGCTGAAGATCAGCGCCGTCGGGTTCGCGACGTTCCTCCCCGCGATGTCCGGCGCCGAGCCGTGCACGGCCTCGAAGATGGACACGCGGCTGCCGATGTTCGCCGACGGCGCGAAGCCGAGCCCGCCCGTGAGCCCCGAAGTGAGATCGCTGAGGATGTCGCCGTTCATGTTCGTCGTAACGATGATGTCGAACTGCTCGGGCCGCATCGCGAGCTGGTGCGCGCAGTTGTCCACCAGGATGTGCTTCGCTTCGATCGCCGGATAATCCGGCGCGATGTCCTCGAAGGCATGCTGCAGCATTCCCTCGGTGAACTTCAAGATGTTCGCCTTCGTGGCACAGTGCACGACGTGGCGTCCCTCCGCCAGCGCGAACTCGAACGCGAGCTTCACGATCTTCTCGCAGCCGTTGCGCGAGATCAGCTTGAGGCACTGCGCCACGCCGGGCGTCTGCATGTGCTCGACGCCGGAGTACAGGTCCTCGACGTTCTCGCGCACGATCACGATGTCGAGGTTCCGGTCGCTGTACGGCGTCTTCACGCCCGGGAGCGTGCGCACCGGCCGGATGTTGCCGAACGTCTCGAACAGTTTGCGGAGGGTGACGTTGGCGCTCTTCGCCCCGTACCCGATGGGGGTCTCCAGCGGCCCCTTGAGCAGTACGCAGGTCCGCGTGACGGAATCGATGGTCTCCTGCGGCACTCCGGTGGCGTTGCCCCTGGCGAACACCTTGGCGCCGGCCTCGCATTCGTCCAGCTCCAGGTCCACTCCCGCGGCCTCGATGACACGGAGGGCGGCCCTGACGACCTCCGGGCCGATCCCGTCGCCCCGTATGACCGTGATGTGTTTGCGCTTGGCTGCGTGCATGCGGCAAACTTAATCGTGCCACGCGCGTTGATTCCACGCCCAATAACCGCTAGAATGAGAGTCCCTTCCCGTCCGATCTTCGCGCGCGTAGCTCAGTTGGATAGAGCGTCTGCCTCCGGAGCAGAAGGTCGTGGGTTCGAGTCCCGCCGCGCGCATTTGGAGCCAATAGCCAGCAGCCATCAGCGAGCAGCCAAGTGCTGCCGTAGACTTCGAGCGCTCGCGCTGGGCGTCGTCCTGGTCTCGCCCGTCCCGGCGGGTGCTCAGTCCCAGCCATCGGCGCCGACAGGAGATGGATCCTGGACAACGAGCCGAACCTGACGATGGCGCGGATGGGTGAGGCGATAGTGGCTGCATGGCCGAAGTAATCCGCTGGCGCGAGCTCGCGATCGGGCTGATCGGACTCGGCGCGGTCGTGGCGATCGTCGGCGGCGTGCTCATGTTCGCCGAGGTCGGCGGCATCCGCGGCAAGAAGGTGACGCTGTACGTCGCGGCGGACGAGACGGGCGGGCTGCTGGAAGGCGGCGACGTCTATCTGGCCGGCAAGAGCGTGGGCAAGATCGAGAGCATCGTCTTTCGGCCGCCCTCGACGGACACCACCGAGCGGCTCCTGATCAAGACCGCCGTGCTCCAGCGCGCGCTGCCGCTCATCCGCAGGGATTCTCCGGTGCAGATCGCCCCGCTCGGCACGTTCCTCGGCACGCCGGTTCTCGGCATCGGCGCGGGATCGAGCACCGCGCCCCCGGCACGGCCGGGCGACACGCTGTACGCGGGCGCGTTCCGCCAGTCGGAAGGCGTGCTGGCGCAGCTCGCCGCCGTCAGCCGGGACTTCGGTGCGCTGAAGAGCGAGGTGACCGCGGTGATGGAAGACATGAAGACGGCGCGCGGCACGTTCGGCGCCATGGCCGTCGAAGGGCCGCGCGACATCGGCCGGGTGGGTGCGGATTTCTCCCGCTTCAACGCGCGGCTCACGCGCGGGGGCGGAACGGTCGGCATGATCATGAACGATCCGAAGTTCGGCGCCCGCTTCGGCGCGATCCGCTCGGACGTCGACTCGCTCCGGCTGCTGATCACGTCCGACCGGGGCACGGTCGGCAAGTTCCGTCGCGACACGACACTGGTCGCGTCCTTGCGCGGCCTGCGGGACGAAGTCGCGTTGCTGCAACGTTCGCTCGCGGACGCGCGCGGAACCGCCGGCAGGGCGATGAACGACAAAGCGGTGCAGAACGAGCTGGCCGAGCTCCGCCGGCAGCTCGACGAGCTGATGGCGGACATCAAGAAGAATCCGTTCCGCTACATCAGGTTGTAGCTTGACCCCGACGCCGGGCTGACGTAGGTTCGGCGCTTCGGAGGCACTGAACCTGCTTCCTCCTCTGGTACCCGCACGACTCCCCTCCCCGCGACGAATCTCCTCCCCTGAATCCGTGAGCGCCTCGCGCTCGTCATGACGACAACTCCCCCGCAGGTCGACATCTCCGACTTGAAGCGCAAATCGGTGCCGGAGCTGCAGCAGATGGCCGACGGTCTCGCGATCCTGAACGTCGGCACGCTGCGCAAGCAGGAGCTGATCTTCCGGATCGAGCAGAGTCTGCTCGACACGAAGATCACGCTGCGCGGCGACGGCGTCATCGAGCTGCTGCCGGAGGGCTACGGATTCCTGCGCAGCCAGACCTGGAACTACCTCCCGGGGCCCGACGACATCTACGTCTCGCCCTCGCAGATCAAGCGGTTCAATCTCCGGACGGGCGACAGCGTGTACGGCCAGGTCCGCCCGCCGAAGCCGTGGGAGAAATATCTCGCGCTGCTCAAGGTCGAGCAGATCAACGGCGACGATCCCGAGCGCGCGAAGGACCGGGTCCCGTTCGACAGCCTGCGTCCGATGTACCCTGACGAGCGCCTCCGGCTGGAGACGAGCGACGGGGATCTCAGCATGCGCGTCGTCGACATCATCGCGCCGATCGGGAAGGGACAGCGCGGGCTCATCGTAGCTCCGCCGCGGGCCGGCAAGACGATTCTAATCGAGAAAATCGCCAACGCGATCGCGGAAAATCACCCCGAGGTGACCATAATCGTCCTGTTGATAGACGAGCGGCCGGAAGAGGTCACCGAGATGATCGCGACCGCGATTCGCGCGGAGGTGATCAGTTCGACCTTCGACGAGCCGGCCGACCGGCACGTCCAGGTCGCCGACATGGTGCTGGAGAAGGCGAAGCGGTTGGTCGAGCATGGGCGGGACGTCGTCGTTCTGCTCGACTCGATCACACGGCTGGCGCGGGCGCACAACACCGTGGCGCCGCACTCGGGGAAGATTCTCTCGGGCGGCGTCGAGGCGACGGCGCTGCACAAGCCGAAGCGCTTCTTCGGAATGGCGCGAAACATCGAGGGTGGCGGGTCGCTCACGATCATCGCGAGCGCGCTCGTCGAGACGGGTTCGCGCATGGACGACGTGATCTTCGAGGAGTTCAAGGGGACGGGCAACATGGAGCTGGTGCTCGACCGCAAGATCGCCGACCGGAGAATCTTTCCGGCGGTGGACATCCTGAAGTCGGGCACGAGAAAGGAGGAGCTGTTGTTGACGCAGGCCGAGATCAACCGCGTGTTCCTCCTGCGCAATTTCCTGTCGGACATGCCGGAGGCGGAGCAGATCGAGTTCCTGCTCAAGCAGATGAAGCGCACCAAGGACAACCAGGAGTTCTTCGCGCAGATGGCGCAGGGTGGCTGAAGCCGCGGAGGAGCGACGCGTGATGGGCATAGACTATGGCGAGCGGCGGATCGGCATCGCCGTGAGCGATCCGTCCGGGATGATCGCGGCGCCCGCGGGATTCATCGCGCGGCGGCGCGGCAAGCGCGTGCCGGTCAACGAGATCGTCGTGCGCGCGCGCGATTTGAACGTGCGAGAGTTCGTGCTGGGCCTGCCGCTCGACGGCGACGGGAACGAGACCGGGCGCACTGCCGAGGTGCGCGCGCTCGCGAGCGAGCTGGAGAAGCGAACCGGGCTGCCCACGCGCCTCGTCGACGAGCGCTTCACCACCGCCGCCGCGCTGCGCACGGTGCGGGAGATGGGCGGAAGCACGCGGGGCCGGAAGGGCGACGTCGACTCGCTGTCGGCCGCGATTCTCCTCCAGTACGCGCTCGATTCCGCGCCGCGGGAAAGCTCGTCGTGATTCGCCTCATCCTGCTGCTCGCGCTGGCGCTCGGCTGCAGCCGCCCCGAGGGGCCGCCGATCCGCGTCGTGATTCCGGAAGGGTCGTCGATGCGCGTGGCCGCCGAATCGCTCGAGGCCGCGCGGCTGATCTCCACTTCGACCGGCTTTCGCCTCTACGGGCGCATCGCCGGGAACGACCGCTCGCTCAAGCCCGGCACTTATCTCATGAAGCGCGGCACGCCCTGGCCCGAGATCATGAAGGCGCTGGTCGGGGGACGCGGGCTCGTGCGCAGCGTGACGATCCCCGAAGGGCTGGCGCTCGCGCAGATCGCCGACCTCGTCGGCAATGCGCTCGAAGTACCGCCCGACTCCGTCATCGCCGCGGCGAAAGACACCGCGCTGCTTCGCCGGCTCGACGTGCCGACGCCGACGCTCGAGGGCTACCTGTTCCCGGCGACGTACGCGTTTCCGGAAGGGACCGACACCAAGCTCGCGGTGAGCGAGATGGTGCGGCGCTTCGAGCAGGAGTGGGACTCCACGTGGAACGCGCGTCTCACGGAGCTGGCGATGACCAGACACGAGATCGTCACGCTCGCTTCCATCATCGAGGAGGAAGCCCGGCTGCCGCGGGAGCGCCCGATCATCTCGGCCGTGTACCACAACCGCCTCAGGATCGGGATGGCGCTGCAGGCGGATCCCACCGTGCAGTACGCCCGCGGCGTGCACGCCGAGCGCGTGACGTTCAAGGACCTGGAGATCGACTCGCCGTACAACACGTACAAGTACCCGGGACTTCCGCCGGGCCCGATCTCGTCGCCGGGTGGCGAGAGCCTGCGCGCCGCTTTGTTTCCCGACAGCGCGGACTATCTGTACTTCGTGGCGTATCCGGACGGACACCACGAATTCCGCCGCACGCTCGACGAGCACAACGCGGTTCGGGCGATGCTGCGCGCCGACAGCAATCGCCGCGCCGCCGCCAGCGCGCGCGCGGCGCCGGAAACTCCGGGAACGCCGGCTGGACCGCGCAAGCGCTGACTCGCTGCGGCTCGTCGCGGTAACCGACGAGCCGGGAGCGGATCACGACGCGTGGATTGCGCGCGTTGCGGCCGCGGTGCGCGGGGGCGCCACGATGGTGCAGGCCAGGGCGAAGCGGACCTCGTCGGGCGAGCTCGTGGAGCTCGTCAGGCACCTCGTGTCCACGCTGTCCGTACCGGTGGTGGTCAACGACCGGGCGGACGTCGCGATCATGGCCGGCGCGGCCGGAGTGCATCTCGGCTCCGACGACCTTCCGGTGGCTTCGATCCGCGAGCTCGCGCCGCCGTCTTTCATCATCGGCGCTTCGCTCGGCTCGCGCGCCGAGCTCGCATCGGCGCGCGGCGCGGATTACGTCGGAATAGGTCCCGCGTTCGCGTCGCCATCCAAGACAGATGCCGGCGAGCCGCTGTCGCTGAAGGAAATCGCCGAGCTGCAGAGTCTCGCGGGCGTGCCGGCGGTCGCGATAGGCGGAATCACAACCGCGAACGTGCGCGGGCTGCTGGCCGGCTGTCCCGAGCTCGCGGGAGTAGCCGCCGTCAGCTCGTTGTTCGGCGCCGACGACGTGGAGGCCGCCGCGCGGGCGTTGCGGGCCGCCATCGAAAGATGAGATCCGGCGCGGACTGAGCGCGCTCGTCGCGCCGGTTGCTCGCTCGGCCGCGTCCGCCAGGCGCGAGCCTGATGTCGGCCACGCACTCCTGCACCATGGGCGAGAGAAATAGATCCACGAAATCGGGATCGAACTGCGTGCCGCGTCCGGCCAGCAGCGCCTCGCGCGCCCGCGCGAGGCTGAGGGCGCGGCTGTACCGGCGACCGTGCGTGATCGCGTCGAACGCGTCCACGATCGCCACTATCCGCGCGGTCTGCGGAATGCGTCTTCCCTTCAACCCCCGCGGATAGCCGGTCCCGTCCCACCGCTCGTGGTGCGCGAGCACGCCCGCCGGCAGATCTGGATAGAAGGCGTGCAGCGGCTCGAGTACCTTGGCGCCGCGCGCGGGATGAGTTTCGACGGCCCGGCGCGCTTCCGGCGAGAGCCGCGAGGTATCGTGCAGAATGTCGAACAGCGCCTCGTGGATCTTCCCGATGTCGTGAAACAGCGCGACTCGCTCCACGCTGTGCTTCTCGTGCTCGGAAAGCCCCGCGGCATCGGCCAGCTCCAGAGCGTATTGAGCGACGCGTCGCACGTGCCGGCCGGTATCCTCGTCGTTCGCGTCGATCGCGTTCAACAGCGTCTCGAGCATGGCGGACCCGAGCCGGAGCGCCTGGGTGTAAGTGCGCCGCTGGCGCATGAGCAGAAGCGCCGCGGCGGCGCCAACGGCGAATTGGAAAACGGGAAGCATCGGTTGACGTTCCAGTGCAAGAAACGACGCACCGCGTCCCGCCGACTGCCGCGCTAACTTCCGCTCGTGGACTCCGTAACCGTGAATCGCAGGGCCGAGCAGCGCTGGGCCGCGGGGCACCCGTGGATCTTCCGCAGCGACTTGCTCGAGCGCCCGGACTCGGCGGCCGGCGCCGTGCGCGTGCAATCCGCCCGAGGGCGGCCGATCGGCGTCGCGCTCTGGAGCCCGAAGTCGGAGATCTCCCTCCGCATGCTCGACCGGGACCCGCTGGCCGAGATCGACGGGGCGTGGTGGCACCGCCGCATCGGCGACGCCGTGCGCCGGCGCACGGGCGTCTCGTCCGTCGCCACCGCGTACCGTCTCGTCCATGGAGAGGCGGATGGCTGTCCCTCGCTCGTGTGCGACCGGTATGGCGAACACGTGGTCGTGCAGCTGCTGAGCGCGGGGGTCGATCGCTTCCGGAACGAGATAGTCGACGCGCTGATCGACCTGATCGAGCCGGCCGGCATACTCGCGCGCAACGACGTGCCCGTGCGCACGAAGGAGGGACTGGCCCGCAACGTCGAAGCCCTGCACGGGCACGTTCCGCGCGAGATAGAGGTGCTGGAAAACGGCGTGCGGTATCTCGCCGCGCCCTGGGACGGTCAGAAGACCGGCGCGTTTCTCGATCAGCGCGAGAACCGCGCCCTCGCCGGCAAGGTCTCGCGGGGCCGCGCGCTGGACTGCTTCAGCTATCACGGCTCGTTCGCGCTGCATCTCGCGGCCGGCGCCGACAGCGTCACCGCGCTCGACTCGTCCGCACCGGCGCTCGAGCGCGCGCGCGTTAACGCGGAGCTCAACGGATTCGGCAACATCAACTTCGCCGAGGCGGACGCGTTCGATTTCCTGCGCGCGGCCGAGGCGGCCGGCGAGCGGTATGACACCGTCGTGCTCGATCCCCCAGCGTTCGCGAAGACGCGGCAGTCGCTGCCCGGCGCGCTGCGCGGCTACAAGGAGATCAACCTGCGCGGCATGAAGCTGCTCGCCCCGGGCGGCTACCTGTTCACGGCGAGCTGCAGCTTTCACTTGAGCAGGGAGCTTTTCCTCGAGATGCTGCGGGACGCCGCGGCGGATTCAGGCCGGACGCTCGCGCTCCGTGCTACGACGGGCCAGCCCGAGGACCATCCCGAGATACTGACCATTCCGGAGACGGGCTACATCAAGGGCGCGCTGGTGCAGGCTGTCGACTGAGGTCGTCGGTTATTTTACTTGCGTCACCCGCCGACTGTCCTACCTTTGGATTTTTCGGAAGCGCCGATGCACCAGCACATGCTCCGCTCTCTAAAACACGAATACCAGGTGTTCGTCGAGTCCGAGATCGAGCGCTACAAGGACTCGGTCTCGCGGTATTCCCTGCTCGGCATCGCCGACGAAGCCGTCGCCGCTCTGCGCTCGCAGGCGCAATACGAGCCGGAAGAGCTGTCGCTCTGCGCTGAAGTCGACCGGCTCATCGCGCGCAGAATCAAGCTGCCGAAATACAGCACGTGGCAGCGCAAGCGGCTCAAGCGACTGGCCGAGTATCGCAAGCCGGAAACGTGGGGCATCGCGCCGGACGGACCGCTCGTGCGCGAGATCCGGCCGGGGTCCGACGCGCACGTGCTCGTCACCGGCGCCGAATGTGAGCGCGCCGCGATCTATCTCGCCGCGCACGGCTTCGCGGTGACGGCGATCAACGAGGAGGAGGATTGCGTCGACCGCGTGATAGCCGCCGCGGCTGCCGCCGGGCTCAACTCGCGCATCGACGCCTGCGTCGCGGACCTCGGCAGCTGGTCGCCCAAACCTCTCACGGCCGTCGTCTGCCCGAGCGAAAGTCTGTCTGCCCTGACACCGCACGACCGGACCCGGGTCATCGAATCATTGCAGGTCGCAACCAAAGCCGGCGGGGTCCACCTGTTCGAGACCATCCTCAACGGCGACGCCTCGCTCACTGTCGACGAGCTGCGAGCGCGGTACTCGGGGTGGGCCGTGGCGGTCGAGCGCGAGAGCGGAACGGCTCGCAGCTTCCTGGCTCGGAAGGCCGTCGCGTAGCGTTTCGACACACCACCCTGGGCGAAATGTGTCCTTTTGCGACACTTTGGCGAGTCCCAGGAAAGCGCGGTTTAGCCTAACTCTTTTTGCACCAAGGATTTAATCGAAACGGCATACCTGGCACCGGGCGTGCCTTTATGGGGGCGAACACACCACCCACAAGGCGCCATGAAGAAAACCAGTGTCAAGTCTGAAGCATTCGAGCCGATCGGGATCGTCATCTCCTGCGGCGAGCGATCCGAGCCGGTTCCGGTGGTCCTCGAGTACGTCTGGGGGCCAGCGCCGGTGGAGACGGCACGCCCCAAGGTCCGGGCGGCCTGACGCCACTACTATAGGATAGGGTCGGCTCGCCGATCCAAATCCACGAGCCCGCAAACCCTGTCGTGCGAAGCGACGGGGTTTTTCGCATCCTTGGGCGGTATGACCATTGCCCATAGGCGACCTCGTGACCTCTGACAGCGACTGGGACGTCGAGCGCGAGCGGCTCCTTTCCCAGCGGATCTCCGACATCGGTCTCTCACTCGAGGGCACCGTGCTGGAGAAGCTCGTTACACAGCTGTACGTCGAGCTCGATCAGCGCAGTCTCGCGTTCCGGCCTCCGGTCTATCTCAGCGACCAGTGGGGCTGCCCTGACGGCACCCCGCTGATCGGCGTGCCGTTCTATCTCGCGGACCCGCGCCTGGCACGAATCGAGGAGGACTTCGCGCTCGAGATCGAGAGCGAGAACGACGTGATGCGGTTTCTCCGGCACGAAGCCGGGCACGCGTTCAACTACGCCTACCGCTTGCACGATCGCGCCGACTGGCACGAGACGTTCGGCCCGTACTCGCGGCCGTATCGCGACCGGTACCGGTCCGATCCGTTCACGCACCACTACGTCCGGCACATTCTCGGGTGGTACGCGCAGAAGCACCCCGACGAGGATTTCGCGGAGACGTTCGCGGTGTGGCTCACACCGGATATCGATTGGCGCGGGGAGTACGAGGGGTGGGGCGCGCTCCGAAAGCTGGAGTACGTCGACAGAGTGATGCGCGACGTCGGACAGGAGCAGCCGGAGGTCCCCGACCTGACCGACGACGATCTCCCGGTCGCCGCCATGCGGTACACCGTCGCGGAGCACTATCGCGACATGGACGATCCGCTGCCGGTGAGCGATCCCCGTATCTTCGATGGTGACCTGCGCACATTGTTCGGCAAGCTCGCGGAGATGCCGGAGAAGGAGCGCGCGGGCGAGTTCATCAGGGCTCACCGCCGCGAGATCGTGAGCCGGATCGCGTACTGGACCGGCGAGCCGGCGGCGGTGGTGCGCAAGTTCGTGGATCTGATCGCGGGCCGGGCCGACCAGCTGCAGCTGGCGGTGCGCGGACGCGAGGCGTCCACCCTCATCGAGCTCACCGCGTTCGGCACCGCGGTCGTGATGAACTACCGGTACACCGACGACTTCACCGGAGAGCACCCGGGCGAATGAAGGTCACACTGCTGCACACGCAGGACGCGCTCGAGCACCCGCTGGATCCTGTGCTCGAGCAGATCGAGGGCGCACTTGCGCGACTCGGGCACGAGCCGTCGCGGATCGTCGTGGACGACAAGGTGCAGCCCGTGGTGACGGCGCTGGCCCAGACGCCGCCCGACCTGGTGTTCAACCTGTGCGAGTCGTTCGGCGGCCGCAGCGCGCTCGAATCCAACGTGGCGGCGCTGCTCAACCTGCTCGACCTGCGCTACACTGGCTCGAGTCCGGCGGGGCTTATCGTGGCGGGCGACAAGACGCTGACCAAGAAGGTGCTGTCGTTCCACGGCATCCTCACGCCGAAGTTCGCGACGGTTTTCCGCGGCGCCGTGGATTGGGCAGGCGACGTCGAGTTCCCGCTCATCGTCAAGCCGCCGCAGGAGGACGCGTCGCTCGGCATCACCGGCAAGTCGGTGGTGCGCGACGTGAAGGAGCTGCTCGAGACCATGAGCTCGCTGCAGACGGAATACCAGTCCGCGGTTCTCGCGGAGCAATTCATCGAGGGGCGCGAGTTTTACGTGGGAGTGCTCGGCAACTCCAGTCCGGAAGCACTTCCGGTGATCGAGCTCGATTTCTCCGGCTTCCCCGCGGACAAGCCGCGCATCGCGAGCTGGGCCGCGAAGTGGGGCGACGAGGGCGATGAATCCGGCGCCGAGTTCGCCGGCACCAAGTCGGTGTTCCCGGCGGACGTCGGCGAGGAGCTGATCGGGGCGATGCAGCAGATCGCGGTGGATTCCTTCAACGCGCTGCGTCTGCGCGACTACGCGCGTATCGATTTCCGCGTCACTGACGCGGGCGAGATCTACGTAATCGAGGCGAACCCGAACTGCTACCTCGAGGCGGGCAGCGAGTTCGCGCGGGCGGCGGCGCAGTCGGGGCTGCAATACGACCAGCTCATCGAGAAGATCATCGAGCTGTCCACCGCCCGCTATTCCCGCTAATGAAAAAAGCCGGCCACAGGCCGGCTTTCTTCTTCTATTCCGCCGATGAGCGGCGGCAGCGCGGCTCTAGCGCTTGCGCTTCTTGGCCGAGCTCTTCCGCGCGCTCTTGCGGGCGGTCTTGCGGCCCGTCTTGCGGGCGCTCTTGCGGGCCGTCTTGCGGCCAGCTGCCTTTTTCCGTCCCTTCTTTCTGGCTGCCATCGTCTCGCTCCATTCAGGAGTAGGTTTCTCACCTGTCCACCGGTGGACCGGCGAGTTACAGCGACTGCAACTTCGAACGTTGCAACACCACGCGCACTCACACGACCATCGTGCACGCACGCGTGATCGACGCGAATATAGGAATTGTCGTGTCAATCACGCAATAGCAAATGTGAGGCGCGGACTTCAAACGAATTTTGCAATTTTGTTTCGGCTGACGCATCGCTCGCGTTCGCAGCACGCTTCGCCGCGACATGCACGCGCGTTTTGTCGCTTGTCACGGGACCGCCGTGATGCTTTCTTCATGCGTGGCGGCGCGCGTGTGGCGCGCGACACACACCACAAACCGGACACCGTAACGTGAAGGCTCTCGTGAAGGAGAAGGCAGCGCCCGGCTTCGCGCTGCGCGACGTGCCGGTTCCGAGCATCCGCGACGACGAGGTGCTCATCCGCGTGATCCGGGCCGGCGTATGCGGTACCGACGTGCACATCTACGAGTGGGACAAGTGGGCGAGCAGCCGGTGCAAGCCGCCGTTCGTGGTGGGACACGAGTTCGCGGGAGAGGTAGCGAGCGTCGGCAAGCTGGTCACCGACGTGCACGAGGGCGACCGTGTCACGGCCGAAGGCCACATCGTGGACGGCCGGTGCATGCTCTGCCGGACCGGTAACGCCCACGTCTGCCCGCACACCCGGATCATCGGCGTCGATCGCGACGGCTGCTTCGCCGAATACATCGCCATGCCCGCGAGCAACGTCTGGCATCTGGACGACTCTACCTCTTACGACGTCGGCGGAATTCACGATCCAATCGGCAACGCCGTGCACACCGCGCTCACCGCGGACATCCCCGGCGCCGTCGTGCTGGTCACGGGATGCGGTCCCATCGGCCTGTTCGCGATCGGCGTCTGCCGCGCCGCCGGCGCCGCGCGCGTCATCGCGTCCGACGTGAATGACCGGCGCCTCGATCTCGCGCGGACGATGGGCGCGCACTCCGCGGTGCACCCGGCCGACCTGCGGGCCGAAGTGATGAGCGCGACCGGCGGGCTCGGCGCGGACGTCGTCCTGGAGATGTCGGGCGTGGACCCGGCCGTGCACCAGGCGCTGGCGCTGGTGCGAGTCGGCGGACGTGTGCAGATGCTGGGGATCCCGGCCGCGCCCATCGAGATCGATTTCGCGAGCGAGGTGATCTTCAAGGGAATCACCATCTACGGCGTCGTCGGACGCAGGATGTACGACACGTGGCATCAGGTCACGCGGCTGCTTCGCTCCGGCGAGTTCGATCCGACTCCCGTCATCACGCATCGCTTCCCGCTGGAAGAGGCCGAAGCGGCCGTCGCGGCGATACGGTCCGGCGACGCCGGAAAAGTCATCTTCGAGATCGCTTGAGGAAGCTGCCATGACCCTGAACCAGCAGTTCACCGCGCAGATCGAGGAGCGGCTCGCGCAGCTCCGCGCCGAAGGCGTATACAAGCGGCTCAACCATCTCGACTCGCCGCAGGATGCGCGCGTTCTCATGGAAGGCCGCGGGGAAGTTCTCATCCTCTCGTCGAACAACTACCTGGGCCTGGCCAACCAGCGCGAGGTGGTCAAGGCGGGAAAGCTCGCGCTCGACAAGTTCGGCGCGGGCACCGGCAGCGTACGCTTCATCTGCGGCACATTCACGATCCACCGCGACCTGGAAGCGGCGCTGGCACGGCTAGTGGGAACCGAAGCCTCGCTGTCGTACGTCTCCGCATGGAACGCCAACGAGGGGTTGACCGCGACGATCGTCGAGCAGGGCGACTTCGTGGTCTCCGATGCGCTGAATCACGCGTCGATCGTCGACTCCATGCGCCTCGCCAAGGCGATCGGCAAGTGTGAAACGGCTGTGTACAAGCACTCCGACATGGATGATCTGCGGCAGAAGCTCGCGGGCGCGAAAGACGCGCGCCGGCGCCTCATCTGGACCGACGGCGTCTTCTCAATGGAAGGGAGCATCGCGCGGCTACCGGAGATTCTCGACGTCGCGCGCGAGCACGACGCGATCGTCGCCGTGGACGACTCGCACGCGACGGGCGTGCTGGGCGCGACGGGACGCGGCACACCGGAGCACTTCGGCGTGGTCGGAGAAGTAGACGTGATCACCTCCACGCTCGGCAAGGCGCTCGGCGGGGCGGCCGGTGGCTTCGTGGCCGGATCCGCCGCGCTGTGTGACATGCTCACGCAGCGCTCGCGCCCGCAGCTCTTCTCGAACGCGCTCCCGCCGACTGTGGCTGCCAGCGCCCTCGCGTCCGTGCGGTATCTCCAGGCGCACCCGGACCGGGTCACCCGGCTCCGGGATAACGCCAATTACTTCCGCGCGGCAATCACCGAGGCGGGCTTCGCCCCTCTCCCCGGTGAGACCCCGATAGTGCCCATAATCGTCGGGGAGACCGCGACAGCCATGAAAATGAGTGACATGTTGCTGGAGGAGGGCGTCTTCGTAACGGGCTTCGGCTTTCCGGTCGTGCCCCAGGGGGAGGCCCGCATCCGTTGCCAGGTTAGCGCGTCGCATTCCCGCGACGATCTGGACGAGGCGATTGCCGCGTTCAAGGTCGTCGGAAAGAAGGTCGGACTTCTCAAATGAGGAACGTCATGCCTCTGGGCTCAATCATCCGCGCGCTGGGAATCACCGCCCTGCTCACGACGACCGTGCAGGCGCAGGAGTCGCGCCCCTTCCGGAACTCGTGGTTCTGGGGTGCAAAGGTAGGAACGCTGTCCGTCGCGACCTCGGAGACGGAGCGCACGTGGACGCCGAGCATCGGTGCGGAATGGTTCATCACGCGGAGCGCCGGAGGCCTATGGGTGTTCGCGGATCATTCCAGCTTCGACATCCGCACATCGGTCAGCGATCCGTCGGTCTCGGGCGGCCTGCGCGAAGTAGATCTCCGAAATCTGCGTCGCTTCGGCTTCGCCGCCGTGGTCGCGCCGCGCGCGTTCGGAATAATGCGCCCCTACGCCGGATTGGGGATGTCGCTCAACGTGATCGGCCGCGCGAGGGCGGTCGCGGACAGCGCGGGAAATCCGCCAGGCTCAGGAGTCCTCACGGCGATCGAGGACCAGCGAAGTCGAGCATCGGTGCTGGGGCTCGCGGGAGTGCAGGCACAGTTCACCCGCGCGGCGCTGTTCACTCAACTCACGGCGACACCCGCGAGCAGGCGGTTCCTGCTCAACGACGGGCCGTTGGTTGGCTGGGAGGTCGGAGTCCGGTACAACTTCGGCAGCTCGATGGCCAGATAGACGGCTCCCGGGATATTCCAAAAGGAATCCAGGCCGTGAGCTGTTAGCTGTCAGCTCTCAGGCAACTGACATATTGGACGTTTCGACGCGTTTGCCGGCGAAATCCCATAAACGTCCGAATCGCAGTTGCTGATTGCTGATTGCTAACAGCTCACTGCTCACGGCCTGGATTCCCCTTGGAATATTCCTGGACCCAGCCAATCCAGAGAGTGTTATCCCCTCGACACGAACTCGTTGTTTCTCACGTACCATCTCAGCGGCCAGTCGGCCGCTTTTTTTATCCCGATCCGCGACGCGATCACCACGTCGCGATCGGGCACGCGCTCCCCTTCTCGAATCACCAGCGGCCCGCGCCGCAGGCTCGTCCCGTTGTGCTCCCGGCCGATGCCGAGCGCGATGCACAGCTTGCCGGGCCCGTTCGCGAGCTCGCGATCGGACCGCGCCGGCCCGCGCCGCGCGCGCATGAGCTCGATTCCCGTCAACGGCTCCAGCGCGCGGATCAGCACCGCGCTCGGCAGTCCCTCGGCGCGCGTCACGGCGTTGACGCACCAGTACATCCCGTAGATGAAGTACACGTACGCGATGCCGGGCCGGCCGTACAGCGCTGCGGTCCGCCCGGTCCGCCCGGCCGCGGCGTGACACGCGGGATCGTGCTCGCCGATGTACGCCTCCGTCTCTACGATGATTCCCGACGCCTTTCCTCCGGCGGTCGTGCATTCGAGCACGCAGCCGAGCAGCTCGCGGGAAACGCGCTCCGTGTCGCTGTCGTAGAACGTCGCGGGCAAGACCTTCCCGATACGAGAACGCCGCGCGGTCAGCGCGGCGTTCTCTTTCAACTCTCGCTCTCCGCGCCGGGGGGCGCTGGAGGCGCTCCCGCATCTTTCTTCTTTCGTCGCGGGGCGCGCGGCCGCTTGGCCGCCGCCTGCTTCGTGCCCGACGCTTCGGCGGCGGACGTCTTCTCGGCGGACGCCTTCTTCGTTGCGCCACCGCGCGTACGTCCGCGCCGGCGCGGCCGGGCCGCGGCAGCCGAGTCGCCGACCGGCGTCTCCCCGTTCTCCGCGGGCCGGCCCGCGGGCGGCGCCTCGTTCAGCTCCACCACGCCCACCGACAGCAGGTTGGCCGGCGGCGAGCCACCGCGTCGTCCTCGGACGGGTGCGCGACCGCGCGCGATCCCTCGAGCGGGCGTCGTGCTCTCTGGGCCGGACGTCGTGCGGGATGCCGCCGCGAGACCCAGCTGATCGCCCACCGTGAATTCCTGTGGCACGGCTGCAGGAGTCGAGTCGCCGGTTGCCGGAGCGTCCTTGCCGCGGCCGCGCCCACCGCGCGCGCGACTGCCTCTGCCGCCGCGCTCGCGCGCGGGCTCGCCGGCCCGTGCCGGCTGCGCCGTGCGTCCCGCGTCGGCCTTGGCGTGAATTCCAGCGCTCGGCGCGTCGATCTCGATCTGGCCGTTCTCCATCTTCTTAAGCGTGAGCAGCTTGCGCTGCGCGGCTTCAGTGACGAAGCGCGAGAACTTCGACATGCCGAGGTTCTTCTCATCGAACGAGCTGTCCATCTGCTGCATCACCTGCTTCAGCCGGTCGGCGCGCATCACGTCGCCGTTCTTCTTCATGTGCGCGACGGCGGCGCTCACCAGCTCCCACGGATCACGAGGCACGACCTCTTCGTCGCCGCTCTTCACCAGCCCGGCCAGCGCGTTGTAGCTGTAATACTCGTCGCAATTCTGCACGAGCAGGTCGCTGGACGATTCCCGGATTCCCACGCCGATGACGTACTTGCCGTATTCCTTGAGCTTGATCACGAGGCTCGAGAAATCGGAGTCGCCGGAGAGGAGAATGAACGTGCCGATCTCGGGTCGCGTGAACACCAGCTCGAGGGCGTCGATCGCCAGGCGGATGTCGGTCGCGTTCTTCTTCGACGACCCGTAGGCCGGCGCGAAGATGAGATCGATCGACGCCTCGGCCAAAGGCACGATGTACTGCGGGTAGCGCCGCCAATCGGCGTACGCCCGCTGAACGGAGACCTTTCCCTTGACTATCTCGGACGAGAGCAGGTTCTTCAGCTCGCTCTGGAGATCGGAGCGTATGCCCATCGTGACGTTGTCGAAGTCGATGAGCAGCGCCGCGTTCGGAGCGTGTTGAACCGGCGAGCCGACGGGGTGCGAAAGGGCCTGGGGCCCACGATAAACGGGTTTGACGGGTGGGCGCGATGGTTTCGCGCTCGTCTGCATGGAGCTTGGACTCATACCTTCCTGAGGAGAAATACGTCGTGCCGCAAACTTCTATAACTTAGCCAAGTCACTGTGAATAGGTAACTTTGGCGCCCAAATTGGCTTCTCGCCCGCCCCGCTTCCGCACCCGGCTCCTGGTCATACTACTGGCCTTCGCGCTCGCGCCGGCGGTGCTGCTCACGCTCGCCTGGAGCGGAACCGTGCGCACGGCGGTCCCGCTGATCACCGGCTCGGGAGGCTGGGAGGACGTCGCGACGAGCGGCCGGGCCGCGATTGCCGTCGCGCAGGACAAGCGACTTACGCCCGCCGAGCGCCAGCTTATAGACAGGCACGAGCAGGAGCTCCGGGCTTCGCTGGAGCAGTCGCGGCGCTACCAGTACGTCGTCGAGCGTGCCGCGCAGGTGATCGGCGTCGTCGCCCTGCTGACTCTGCTGGTCTTCGCGGTGATCGCGTCGAAGGTAGCCGGTCACCTCAGCCGGCAGCTGAGCCGACCGCTCGACGAGCTGGTCAGGTGGGCGGCGCTGATCTCGCGCGGCGAGCCGCTGCCGGAGAACGCGATCGGTCGGGGCGCGCCCGAGTTCGAGACGCTGCGGCAGAGAATGCGGCGCATGGCGACGGAGATCGCCGAAGGGCGCCGCCGCGCCGTCGAGCAGGAGCGGCTCCAGGTCCTGCGGGAGAGCGCGCGTCAGTTCGCGCACGAGCTCAAGAACCCGCTGACGCCGATCCGGTTCGCCGTCGATCGGATCGAGTCGGACGCGCCGCCCGAAATGGCCGACAGCATAGACGTCCTCAAGACGGAGACGCGCCGCCTGGAGCGGATGGCGCGCAGCTTCGCGGATTTCGGGCGGCTTCCGGCCGGAGCCGTCGCGGAGATCGACGTCGCCGAGCTGGTGCGGTACTCCGCAAGCGCGACGGTGCCGCGCGAGTTCGCGCTCGAGCTCGACATCGCGCCGGATCTGCCCCGGGTCCGGGGTCACCATGACGCGCTGGCCGCGGCGCTGTCGAACGTGCTCATCAACGCCGTCGAAGCCTGCGGCGAAGCGGGACGCATCGCCGTGCGCGTGAGCGAAGCGCGCGGCGACGACGGGAGATCGGTGCTCATCTCCGTCGCCGACGACGGCTGCGGAATTCCTGCCGAGAAACTCGCCACCATCTGGGAGCCGTATATTACGAGCAAGCCGGGTGGAACCGGCCTCGGACTCGCCATCGCGCGGCAGACCGTGCTCGCGCACGGTGGGAGCGTCTCGGGCTCGAGCGCACCCGGCGAGGGCACCAGGATCGACATCGTTCTTCCGACCGCGCATCCACCGGCAGCCGGCTGATCCGGCGGCCACACACAGAATGGACCCGTAATGAACATTCCCGGCGAGCTGATCCCGATCACGCTCTTCATCGTAGTGGGGCTCGTCGCGGTATTTCTTCCCATCTCCCGCGCGCTGGCGCGCCGCGCCGACAGGCAGTCGCTGCGGCCGCCGGTGCCGCCGGAGATTTTCGGACGCCTCGAGCGGATCGAGCAGGCCGTGGACGCCATCGCGATCGAGGTGGAGCGCATCTCCGAGGGCCAGCGGTTCACTACCCAGCTTCTTTCCGAAGGACGGCATCAGGGAGCCGCTCTGCCCGCCGGCGCGGACAGATTCACACCCTCCGCGCCGCGCGGCTGACCTTCCCCCAACGTGCCTAGCGTCCTGATCGTCGACGACGAGCCGAACATCCGGCGGATGGTCGGCGCGCTGTTGAGCGCCGAGGGCTACGACGTCCGTGAAGCGGATGACGGTACCGCGGGGCTGGCCGCCGCCGAGCAGGAGGAGCCCGACGTCGTGCTGCTCGATCTGCTCATGCCCGGCGCGCTCGACGGCATGGCCACGCTTACGAAGCTCCGTGAGACCCATCCGGACATTCCCGTCGTCATGATGAGCGGCCGGGCCGGACTCGGCGACGCGGTACGGGCGACGAGACTCGGCGCGTTCAACTTTCTCGAGAAGCCGCTGACTCCGGAGAGCGTACTGCTCACCGCCGCCGCGGCGGCCGAGCTGCGCCGGACGAAGCTGGCCGCGCGGGCGCTCCGGGAAGAGCTCGGCATCGGCGGCCGGATGGTCGGCAGCAGCCCGCAGATGGAGGGCGTCCGAGCTCTGATCGAGCGGCTGGCGCCGACAGAGTCCCGCGTCCTCATCACCGGCGAGTCCGGTACCGGGAAGGAGCTCGTCGCCGCGGCGATCCACGACGCCAGCAGGCGCCGCGACCGCGCGTTCATCAGGGTGAATTGTGCCGCCATCCCGCGGGATCTCGTGGAGAGCGAGATGTTCGGCCACGAGCGTGGCGCGTTCACCGGAGCGACACAGACCAGGATCGGCCGGTTCGAGCTCGCGCACGGCGGAACGTTGTTCCTCGACGAGATCGGTGATCTCGGGCCCGAGGCGCAGGCCAAGCTGCTGCGCGCCATCGAAGCGAAGGAGATCCAGCGCGTCGGCGGGAGCAAGCCCGTGAACGTAGACGTGAGAATCATCTCGGCGACCAACCACGATCTCGCGCGGGGAGTGGCGGAGGGTGTGTTTCGCGAAGACCTGTACTTCCGCCTCAACGTCATCCCGCTGACGCTTCCGCCGCTGCGCCAGCGCGACGGGGATGCCGTGGAGCTGGCGAAGTACTTCACCGAGCTGCACCACTCCAGGACCGGACGTCCGCGGGTGAGGTGGAGCGCGGACGCGCTCGCGGCGGTCGAGGAGTACTCGTGGCCGGGCAACGTGCGCGAGCTCGCGAACATAGTTGAGCGGATGGGAATCCTCTATCCGGGCGAGGAGCTCACGCGCGCGCACATGACCGCCGTGCTGCCGCATACGGGCGACACCGTGTCTCCCGGGGCTCTTCCGTCGGACAGTCTCCCGCTCAGTGACGCGCTGGACGACTACGAGCGCCGGCTCATCGTGCGGGCGCTGGACGAGGCGAAGTGGAACGTCGCGGACGCCGCGCGCCGACTCAGCACCGATCGTCCGAATCTCTACCGGCGGATGAAGCGGCTCGGAATCGACGGCCCGCGTGTATAACCGGCTCATGCGATACTCGATGCTCGTGCTGCTGCCCGCGCTCGCGGCCGGCGGACTGTCCGCTCCCGCGCGCGCGCAGACTCCCGACACCGTCGCCACGGATTCCATTCCCGACGCCCCGGTCCCGGACCGCGTTACGCGCAACAGCGCCGGCATCAGCGTGACTTCGGGCGGCGGATACAACCGGGTGGAAGGCATGCCCGTGCTGCTCGGTCCCGTGGTTCAGACACGACTCGGAACGACGCGACTGAGGATCTCGGCGCTCGGCCTGCTCAGGAGCGCGGGGACTTTTCGTCTGGACAGTGACAACGTCGGCCACGACGTGCGCCTCGCGGCGCTGTTCGATCCCGCGGAGCGCACGTCGCTCGTCGCGCGGGCGTACGACGTCGTGGACGCCGTCGAGGATTGGCAGATCCCGCGGGATGAAGCCGGCTTGGCGGCCTTTTTCTTTCGCAGCGATTTCCGGGACCACTACGGCCGCCACGGCGCATCGTTGACCGGCACGTATACCGCCTCGAGGCGGGCGACGCTGATTGCCTCTTTCGCGCGCGAGCGGTGGCACTCCCGCGAAGTTCGCGACGTGCTGACGGTGTTTCGCAATGGGAAAGCCTGGCGGCCGAGCCCCTCCATGGATGAAGGCCTGTTCCGGATCGCGACGGCGGGGCTGACGTACGACACGAGGAACGACCCGCGACGCCCGGCGACCGGCTGGCTGGTGCGCGCGGAATATGAGCTCGGGTCCGGCCGCACGGAGACTTTCGGCGCGACATCCGACATCGCGCGCAGCAGCGCGCCGGAAGCCGAGACAAAGTATGGGAGATTGTTCGTTGACGCGCGCCGGCACTTCCGGCTGTCGCCCTCCAAGCAGCTGAGCGGACGCCTGGTTCTCGGCGGATGGATCCACGGGGACGAGCTGCCGTTGCAGCGGCGGCTGTCGGTGAGCGGCGTCGGCGTTGTTCCGGGGATCGACTTCCGCGAGCCGTCGCTCGGCCCCGACGTTGGACAGTGCAGCACGGATCCGGCGCCGGCTGGAGATCCCGCGCAATGTGAGCGCGCGCTGCTCGCGCAGGTCGAGTACCGGATCGGCTTGCGCTCGAAGCCCGGGAGTATTCTCGGACGCACGGTGCGGATCCGGAGCCGCGCCTTCACCCTGAATCCGTCGCTCGTCGTCTTCGCGGATGCCGGCCGCGGCTGGCTGCTGGAGCCTCGCCGCGGCGACAGCCCGCCGGGCACGCCGGCGGCGTCCCTCGAAGACCTCGTCTATCCGGCTTCCGCCGTACCGCCGCCGGGAACGTTCCGCACCGACGTCGGCGTGGGTGTGGATCTGGGCCTGTTCGGCATCTACGCGGCGAAATCCCTGTCCCAGTCGGGTGAGCCGGTCAACATCTTCCTGCGCGCCCGCCGTCGGTTCTGACGAACGTGTCCGGTCTGCCGCGGATCGCGCTCGCGCTGATGCTCACGGCCATGCCGGTGATCGCCGCCGCCCAGGAGCCGCAGATCGAGGTGCGGCTTCCCGCACCCCACGCGCGCGCGACGGAATCGCCGTTCACCAGGTCCACCGGGCTCCTGCGCGAGCCGATGAGCGATCTCCTGCGCAGCGGCTTCCCCGCCCGCATCCACTACAAGATCGAGCGTTGGCGCGCGGGTGGATTCGCCGACGATCTTCGCGCCACCCGCGAGTGGAACGTGATCGTCCGCTATGATCAGCTGGCGAGCGTGTTCAACGTGGTGCGCGTGTTTCGGGGCACGTCTACCCGGCTCGGGCAGGCGACCACGGTTGCCGGCGCCGATTCCATCGTCGCGCGCCTGACCCGCACGCCGATGCCGCCGCCGCGCCGGGGGGAGCGCGCGTACTACACGCTGACCATCGAGCTGGAGATGCTCTCGCTGAGCGACCTCGACGAGCTGGAGAACTGGCTGCGCGGCGAGTTTCGTCCGGCCGTGCGGGGCGAGCGCAATCCCGGCACCGCGCTCACGCGCGGCATTCGAACGCTGGTTGTGCGGCTGCTCGGCGGAGAGAAGCGCCGCTACGAAGCCCGCTCGGCGACTTTTACACCGCAGTGACTAGTCACTAGTCACTAGTATCAGCTCAGCAGCCTCACCGGCTCATGCCGCGGGTGCCGGTGCTCCAGATCCTCGAGGTAGTGCAGCGTCTCTTCGCCGTAGAACAGCTTGATGTACCGCGCCTGCGTCGGCGTGAGGCGCCGCACGGCCCAGCTCAGGTGCACGAAGTGCGGCTCGACCGGAGCGTGCAGCGGATGCATCCCGATCTCGCTCGGCAGGCGGTTCGCCTTCCTCGTGTTGCAGGGGCTGCAAGCGGTGACGACGTTCGTCCAGTCGTTCGAACCGCCACGCGAGATCGGAACGAGGTGGTCGCGCGTCAGCGACTCCCGCGGCTTCAGCTCCATCTGCATCTTGCCGCAGTACTGGCAGCGGTACCGGTCGCGCGCGAACAGGAAGGTGTTGGTCACCTGGCGCCGGAACTTGCGCGGAACGTGCACGAACTTGCGCAGCCGGATGACGACGGGACGGGGCAGGCTCAGCCGCTCGGATCGGACGTGCCGATCCGGATCGGCCTCGACGATTTCCGCCTTGCCGTCAATGACGAGCCGCAGTGCGCGCCTCAGCGGCACCATGGTTAAGGGCTCGAACGACGCGTTAAGCGCCAGACAACCCAGCACCAACATCCCCTCCGGAGGTTCGTGGGCTCAATATAAGCTACGCGTAACTCTTCATAGTAGACGTTTCTGCGCCCTTGGAGGGCACGGACCCCCGGGCGGGGACGCGCGTGAGCCAGCCGTAGCGGTCCGGCAGCTTGCCGGTCGCGAGACCCATGTACTGCTCCTGCACCGCGAGCGTGATCGGTCCGGGTCGTCCAGTGCCGATCGGCACGCGGTCGACCGACCGGATCGGCGTGATCTCCGCGGCCGTTCCCGTGAAGAACAGCTCGTCGGCGATGTACAGCAGCTCGCGCGGCATCACCTGCTCCACAACTTCGTACCCCAGCTCACGCGCGATGGTGAATACGGAATCGCGCGTGATGCCCTGGAGGATGCCCGCGCTGATCGGGCTCGTCATGAGCTTGCCGTCGCGAACCACGAAAAGGTTCTCGCCGCTCCCTTCGGAGACGAAGCCGAAGGAATCCAGCATGATTCCCTCCACGTACCCGTGGATGCGCGCTTCCATCTTGGAGAGCTGCGAGCCGAGGTAATTCCCGCCCGCCTTGGCGAGTGTCGGCGTCGACCCCGGCGAAGGCCGCCGCCAGCTCGACACGCAGACGTCGACCCCCGACTCGAGCGCGTCCTTGCCGAGGTACGTGCCCCACTTCCATGGGATGATGAACGTCTCGACCGGCAGGTCCTGCGGCTGCACTCCCATCTGCATCCCGGTTCGCATCGCTACGGGACGCAGATAACAGTGCGGCAGAGAATTCTCCGCGACGGTGGCGACGCACGCGTCGACTAGCTCGTCGATCGAGTGGCTCATCGGCATCCGGTAGATGTGGCACGAATCCAGAAAGCGCTCCATGTGCTCGCGCAGGCGGAACACCGCGGGACCTTCCGCCGTCTCGTAACAGCGAATTCCCTCGAATACGCTCGATCCGTAATGCACGACGTGGCTGAGCACGTGGATCGTGGCGTCCTGCCACGGAATCATCTTGCCGTCGCGCCAGATCTTGTGGTCGGGTGCCAGAGTCATGGTGTCCGTGCCTCGGTCAGTGGGTCGTCGCCGCGTCGTGCCAGGCCCGGAGCGCGCGTCCGGCGGCCGCGACGCGGCCCGCCACGTCTTCATCCCCCCGCAGCAGGCGTCCGTCGCGAACCAATGGCTTGCCGGCTACGGCGACGAACCGCGCCGCCGCGCCGCCCAGCGAGAATATAGCCGCGGCTACCGGATCGCCGACAGGAAGCGCGGCCGCGCCGAGTTCGAAGACCGCGAAGTCGGCATCCTTGCCTCGCTCCAGCGTGCCGACGCGGTCTTCCAGGCCGAGAGCGCGCGCGCCCCCGATCGTCGCGAGCTCGAGCGCCAGCGACGCCGGCACGGCGTCGGGGGAGCGGTGCCGCGCGCGCTGCTGCAGCACCGCCGTCCGCGCCTCCTCCAGGATGTGCATCCTGTTGTTGCTCGCCACCGAATCGGAGCCGAGTCCGACCGTCACCCCCGCGGCGAGCATCTCGGTGAGAGGCGCGATCCCGTGTCCCAGCTTGGCGTTCGACACCGGGCAATGCGCGACCGCGCAGCCGCGCTCCGCCATGAGGCTCACGTCGCCTTCGTCCACGTGCACGCAGTGGATCAGCAGCGTATTCGGACCGAGCGCGCCGACCGAGTCCAGGAGGGCTATCGGAGAGCGCCCGCGGACGGGCGTAGCGATTCCCCGCGCGGCGAGGCGCGTGGCCAGCGACCCGGTTCCGGCGCGGACGAGCTCCCACTCGGCCGCGCTCTCGGCGACGTGTACCGCGATCGGCAGACCGGCGTCGCGCGCGTAGCCCGCCGCATCGGCGTACAGCTCATCCGAGACCGTGTATGGCGCGTGCGGCGAGACACCGACGCGGACCAGAGGCTCCTCGCATTCCGGCAGCGCGCACGCGGCCAGGCTGCGGCGGAGATCGTCCATCGCCGCGACGCGCTTTTCCGGCGCGGGGCCGAAGACTTCCTGATACATGACGCCGCGCGCTCCCAGCTCGATCATCGCCGGCAGCGCGACGCCGCTGGCGCAGGTGTCGGCGTACGTGGTGATCCCGGCGAGCAGCCCTTCGGCGATTCCGTGCCGCGCGGAATCGAGCAGCATTGCCTCCGTGAAGATCTCGTTGCGGCTTGCTCGGAGCTTGTCGATCCAATCCGCGAACTCGAGCTCCTCCAGCGACCCGCGCATCGCGGTCAGCTCCAGATGCGTGTGGGTGTTGATCAGCCCGGGGAGGAGGATCGCTTCGCCGAAATCCAGCTCTTCACCGGCGGGCGCGGCCGACGCGGGCCCGACGTACTCGATGCGCGTACCGCTGACGCCCAGCACGGCATCCTCGATCGGCGGACCGCTGACCGGAATCAGCCAGCGCGCCCGATACCGGATCACGGCTGCGTGGAGGGAAGCTCGGGAATCACCGGCCGCCGGCCGGCTGGAACGGTATCGCGTCCTGGCCGGCGAATCGAGAGCGTGTCCCGGAGCTGCCCGGGACGGGACACCGGCGGGATCGGCGGAGCGGCGCGCGTCGAGAAGGTGTCGCGTGTCTGACCGAGGCGCGGCAGGGGCGCGGTACCGGGCTGCACCCGTGTTCCGGGATCGACCGGCCGCACGGGTTGCGGCTGCGGCCGCGGCATCGGGTCCGGCGGTATGGAGCCGGTCGTGTCGTAGTAGGGCGAGTAAATGGCCGGCATGCATTCGCGCGTCGGCTCGGTGCCCGAGATGAAAAACTCGGTCACGACGGGACCGCCGCCGCAGTATGGCGACGCGAGCAGTCCCGAGCCCAAGTCGACTTCGCGCACTACGATTCCCGGCGGACGCGGCCAGTCCGGCGGCGCGGGCTTCCGACGATAGACCTCCTGCATGAATGCGGTCCAGGCGGGCGCGGCGAGGATTCCACCCTGCGCGTTCGCCTTGATCTTGCGCGGGCGGTCGTACCCCATCCACACGCCCGCGACCAAATCGGCCGTGTACCCGACGAACCAGACGTCGGTGCCGTCGTTGGTCGTGCCGGTCTTCCCGCCCGCCGGGCGTCGAAAGCCCGACGCCCAGACACCGGAGCCGGTTCCCCGGCGCACTACGTCCTTCATCATGTCCACCATCAACCAGGCTTCTTCCGCGGTCATCACCTGCGAATGCGTCGGCATCGGCTGCCACAGTATCTCGCCGCGCGCGTTCTCCACGCGGACGATCGCGTGCGGCGTGGCGCGGATGCCGAGGTTCGCGAACGCGGAGTACGCGGAGATCAGCTCCAGCGGAAAGACTTCGGCGGCGCCGATGTGAATGGAGGGAAACGGGGGGATCGGACTGGTGATGCCGAAGTTGCGCGCCTCACCAATGACGCGCTCCTCACCCAGCTCCATTCCGAGGTTGATCGTCGCGAGGTTGCGCGACATGTACAGCCCGCGCCGCATCGGAATCGCACCCTCGAAGCGCCCGTCGAAGTTGCCCGGCGACCAATCGCTCCCGCCCATGTTGGCCAGATTGATCGACGTGTCCATCACTATGTACGACGGCGGCCGGCCGTTCTTTATCGCCGTCGCGTACACGAACGGCTTGAACGTCGACCCGGGCTGCCGCTTCGCCTGCACCGCGCGGTTGAACTTGGAGTCGTCGAAGTCGCGTCCGCCGACCATCGCGCGGACCGCGCCGCTCTGCGGCTCGAGGGCGACGAAGGCAGCCTGCAGATACGGCGAGTTCCCCGGCGCAGTCTCGTCCCCGGCGATCTTCCGCGCGATGTAGCGCTCGTAGCTCTCCTTGCCGAACGCTCCGAACCTGCCGCTTTCGATGGCGCGCAGCTGCTGCTCGAGCGCTCTCTCCGCGGCCGACTGCATGTCCAGGTCGAGTGTCGTGAACACCTTCAATCCCTGCTCGTACAGCTGGCGGCCGAACTGGTCGTCGAGCTGCTGCCGCACCCACTCCACGTAATACGGCGCGATGTCGCCCGACTCGGTCCGCTCCGCGAGCCGTAACGGGTACGCCTTCGCGAGGCTCGCGTCCGCGTCGCTGATCACTTCCTCGCGGCGCATCAGCTCGATGACCGTGTTCCTCCGCTGGATGGAGCGCTCGGGGTACCGGCGCGGATTGTACCGCGAAGGAGCCTTTGGGAGCGCGGCGAGCGTGGCCGCCTCGGCGAGATTCAGGTCGCGGACGGACTTTCCGAAGTAGCGCTGCGACGCCGTCTCGACGCCGTACGATCCGCTCCCGAGGTCGATCTGGTTCAGGTACAGCTCGAGGATCTTCTCCTTACTGAACCGGTTCTCGATCCCGCGCGCGACTTTCCCTTCCTTGATCTTCCGGACGAGCGTCTTGTCCCGCGAGATGGACTCCGGGAAGATGTTGCGCGCGAGCTGCATCGTGATCGTCGAGAAACCCTGCCGCCAGCCGCCGCTCATGAGGTTGTAGAACGCGGCGCCGAAGACGCGGTACCAGTCGATCCCGGCGTGGGAGTAGAAGCGCTTGTCCTCGGTCACCACGAACGCGTCCTTCACGACCTGCGGGATCTCATCCAGCCTCACCAGCGTCCGGCGCTCCAGCCCGATTTCGGCTATGAAGCGACCGTCGACCGCGTACAGCTTGGAGGTCTGGTTGGGGGTGTACTCGTCCAGCTCCTCGATCGCCGGGCACTGCCCTCCGCGGCAGACCAGCGCCCAGGACGCGTACAGGAGGCCGATTGAGAATGACACGACCAGCGTGGCTCCGAGAGCGAGGGCGCGGACCAGAACGGGATGGTTTTTCCTGAACGACGCAAGCCGTCCGCGCGACCTTCCCCGCGGCTGACCGCGGGGGGCAGGAGGTGACATAGTCGAAATGTACCAACTGCCGCGGAGAACGTACCTTTGTCGCATGACCAGAGGCACGGGATTGATCGACGAGCTGTCGTGGCGGGGACTGCTGTACCAGCAGACGGAAGGCGCCGGCGGCGCGCTGGCCGCGGGCAGCGTCTCGGGCTATGCCGGATTCGATCCGACCGCGCCCAGCCTGCACGTCGGCAGCCTCGTACCCATCATGGGACTGGTGCACCTCCAGCGGGCGGGACACGTCCCGGTGGCGCTGGTCGGCGGCGGCACGGCTTTGATCGGAGATCCCAGCGGCAAGGCCAGCGAGCGGCTGCTGCTCGACGCGGAAACGGTGCGCGCGAACGGCGCGTCGATCCTGACGCAGCTCGAGCACTTCCTCGATTTCTCCGGTCCCTACGCCGCGGTTTCCGCCGACAACTCGGAGTGGCTGCGCGAGCTCGACCTGCTCGACTTCCTGCGGGAGACGGGCAAGCACTTCACGGTCAACTACATGCTCGCCAAGGAATCGGTGAAGGCCCGGATCGAGACCGGCATCTCGTTTACCGAGTTCGCGTACATGCTGCTCCAGGCCCACGATTTTCTCGAGTTGTACCGCCGGCGCGGAGTTACGCTCCAGCTCGGGGGGAGCGACCAGTGGGGGAACATCACGGCGGGGATCGAGCTGATCAGGCGCGCGGAGGGCGCGGAGGCGCACGGGATCACGCTGCCGCTCGTCGCGACCGCGGGCGGAACGAAGTTCGGCAAGACCGAGGCGGGCACGGTGTGGCTCGACGCGTCGCGGACGAGCCCGTACCAGTTCTACCAGTTCTGGATCAACACCGAGGACCGCGACGCGGCCTCGTACCTGCGGATGTTCACGCTCCTGCCGCGCGCGGAGATCGAGGCGCTGGAATCACAGATGCAGGCGCACCCCGAGAAGCGCGAAGCGCAGCGCGCGCTGGGCGCCGACGTCACGACGCGCGTGCATGGCGTGGACGCCGCGCGGATCGCCGAAGAGGTTTCCTCCGTGCTGTTCGGCACGCGGGACGCTACCGAGCTCTCGCTGCCGGTAATCGAGGCCCTGTCGCGGGAAATCCCGTTCTCGGAGATCGCGCCAAGCGACGCGGGATCTGTCGCGGACCTCGTCGTGCGCTCGGGATTGGCTCCTTCGAAAGGCGCGGCGCGAAGGCTGCTCGATCAGGGCGGCGTGTACGTCAACGGCGCGCGAGCGTCGGCCGATCTCGATGTGTCCTCGGTGACTGTTCTGCCCGGCAATCACCTCCTGCTGCGAAAGGGGGGCAGGCAGTACGCTCTGCTCAGACTCCGCTCGTAGTCCCGGCCGCCATCTGTTGCAAGCCGTCACCGGTTAGCCGGTAAGTCAGCCACCCGCTGAGCGGCTCCGCCCCAATCGCGTCATAGACCCGGATCGCGGACTCGTTCCAGCGGAGCACCGACCACTCCATCCTGCCGTATCCGCGCTCGACCGCGATCGAAGCTAGCCTTGAGAGCAACAGCTTCCCGATCCCCCGCCCGCGCAGATGCTCCCGCACGTACAAATCCTCGAGGTGCATCCCGCGCCGGCTCAGGTGCGTCGAGTAATTCTCGAAGAACAGCGCGAATCCGGCGGGCTCGTCGCCGATGAAAGCGAGCACCACTTCCGCCGCCGGATTCGGGCCGAACAGGTTCTCGCCGACCGACGCGTCGTCCGCCACGCACGTGTGCGCGAGCTTCTCGTACTCGGCCAGCTCGTGAATGAGCTGCGTGATGAGCGGGACGTCATCGCGCGTCGCGGGACGGAGACCCACCGCGCTCATGGAGCCCGAACGAGCTTCCCTACGGTTCCGCCGTGCGAGATCACGTACAGCTCGCCATGCCGGTCCTCACCGAACGACGTAATCGTTCCGCCCACACCCGCGTTCCATTCCCGAACGTCGGTCGCGGCGCCGCTCACCAGTCGGAAGCTGCGCAAGCCTCCTTTGCAGTAATCCGAGAAGAAGTAGAGGCCCCTTATTTCCGGAATAGCGGTGCCGCGATATACGAATCCACCAGTGACGGCGCAGTTGCCCCCACCGGTGTCATACTCGTGCACGGGCAGCGTGAGGTTCGATTGGTCGCAGGTCGGGAGCGGAACGCTCGGCATCGTCGGATTGAAGCAGGACGTCCCCTCCATGATCCTCCAGCCGTAATTCAGCCCGCCCTCTAGCCGCGGCACGGCATTGATCTCCTCCCGCCTGTTCTGGCCCACGTCTCCGATGTACAGCATGTCCCCTGCGCGGTCGAAGGAAAAACGCCAGGGATTTCGCAGTCCATACGCCCAGATCTCGGCCCGGGCGCCCGGCGTGTTTCTAAACGGGTTCAACGACGGGATCGCGTAGGGGTCCTGGCTCACATCCAGTCGCAGAATTTTCCCGAGCAAAATATTGAGACTCTGCGCGTTGTTCGGCGGATCGCCGCCCGAGCCGCCGTCACCGGTTCCCATGTAAAGAAAGCCGTCTGGCCCGAATGCCAGTTGCCCACCATTGTGATTGCCGAAAGTGGGATGGGGGATGATGATGATCGTCCTGGCGGACGATGGATTCGCCGTGTTCGACGACGCTGGCATGGCGGTATAGCGGTCGATCTGTATATCACCGTTCTTGTTCGTGAAGTACACGAAGAAAAGGCCGTTGGTCGCGTACATCGGATGAAAAGCGATGCTGAGCAGGCCTTCCTCCCCTCCGTACTGGACGCGTTCGCGGATGTCGAGAAAGGGCGCGTCCAGAACCGTTCCGTTCTGGATGATGCGAATCTGCCCCGGCTGCTCGACGACGAACAAGCGGTCGTCGTTCGGCGGCGATGCGAGATGCACTGGTGAGCTCAGCCCGCTCGCAACCGACTGCAGCGCCAGCTCGACGTTCGGGGTGATGATGCCGGGATCGCCCGGCCCCCCATTGGAGCAACTGATGGCGAGCAGAGCCGCTACGAGCTTCATAACGATGTTCCTCATGGCATGGTCCCCGGTTGAGGCGCGGCGGACACCGCCAGCTCGGCCTCGTTCGGCATGTCGGTTTCCTCGGGCATCTCCGTGCCCTTCGGCATCCTGCCCTCGACGTACCGCGGGTCGAGCGCGTCGCGCAAGGCGTCTCCCAGCAAATTGAATCCCAGCACCGAAGCGCCGATCGCGACACCCGGAAACACCGAGGTCCACGGCGCGTTGCGCAGCTGATCGAGATCGCGGCCGTCGGCGATCATCGAGCCCCAGCTGGGCGTCGGCGGCTGGATGCCGAGCCCGAGGAAGGACAGCGCCGCCTCCGCCATGATCGCGCCCGCCACGCCGAGCGTGGCCGCGATCACCACCGGCGCGATGACGTTCGGCAGCACGTGCTTCACGATGATCGTTCTGTCTTTCGCGCCGAGCGCGCGGATCGCCTGAATGTACTCGAGCTGCCTGACAACGAGCACCTGGCCGCGCACGAGCCGCGCCATTCCCGCCCACCCCACGACACCGATCGTCGCGAACACCACGACCATCGACGGCTGCAGCGCCGCGACCATCGCGATCAGGAGCAGCAGCGTCGGGAAAGCGAGCGTCACGTCCGCGAGCCGCATCACCAGCTCGTCGATCCAGCCGCCGTAATAACCGGCGACGAGACCGAGCAGCACTCCGAGAAACAGCGCGATGCCCTGGGAGATCACGCCGACCGCGATGGACACGCGCGCGCCGTACACCAGCCGCGCCCACACATCGCGACCCTGGATGTCGGTTCCCATCCAGTGCTCGGCAGACGGGCTCTCGAGCATGCGGGCGAGATCGATTCCGACCGGATCGTGCAGCGCGAGCAGCGGCGCGAAGATCGCGGCGCCGATGATCATGATGACGACCACCAGCCCGATCTGCGCGCGCCGATCGCGCATGAGCCGTCTTCGCTGTTTGGGATCTAGCATCGCGTCATCCCGGCTCCGCCGCCGGGTCGCGCAGCTCCGGCGGCGTGTCCGGCGGCTGCCTGCGCCACCTGCGATGCTGCCAGAAGTACTGCTCCGGCGCGCGCCGCACCCAATTCTCCAGCACCTGGGTGAAGCGCAGCACCACCGCGTCCACGTCGCGCTCGCGATCTCCGGTATTCACCACCGCGACTTCCTCGAAGCCGACGAGATAGCTGCCGTCGGGCTTGCGCAGCGCGGCCACGAAAACGACGGGCGCCCCGAACCGCAGCGCGAACACGGCCGCGCCGCGCGGCGTCTTCGCCGGCCGGCCGAAGAACGGCACGAACGTCGAGGCCAGGCCCCGCACGCCCTGGTCCGCGACGAAGCCGACGGCCCGCCCCTCTCTCAGCGCGCGCGGCGTGTGCCGCACGGCCTGCGCGTCGTACACGACGTTCACTCCCAGCTGCTCCCGCGTCTGATTCAGATACCTGTCGAAGAACGGGTTCCCCATCTTGCGAACGATCACGTCGAGCGGCACGCCCCGCGCCGCGATGTACGCCGCGGCCAGCTCCCAGTTTCCCAGGTGGCCGGCCACGATGACGATCCCCCGGCCCGCGGCGTGCGCCCGCTCGACGATGTCCCAGTTCTCGACTTCGCTGACCAGTCGCAAGACACCTGCCTGACCGAGTCCCGGGAGCAGCGCGGTCTCGATGGAGGACCGCCCGAGGTGCTCGTAGGAGCGCTTGGCCATCTCCGCCACCTGTTCCCTCGACAGCTCCGGAAACGCTGCAGCGATCTGTCGCTCGACCACGCGCCTGCGCACGCCGAGCGGCCGGTACCCCATCGCCCCGACTCCGGCCCCGATCCGGCCCGCCCGGTCCCAGGGGACCGCGCCGAGTGCCCGCACCAGGCCGCGCAGCGCCCCGTACTCGGCGCGGTGTTGCAGTGATTTCATCTCCGCGTAACGTCGCGCGCGAACGCCCGGGTGTCACTCGCCACGCGATCCCAGTTGTAGTGCGTGTCGACGGCTGCGCGACCTGCCGCGCCCATTTCCGTGCGCAGCTTCTCGTCCCGGAGCAGCAGCTCCAGCGCACCCGCGATCGCGCCCACGTCCACAGGCGACACCAGGAGTCCGGTCTCACCGTCCCGCACGGCGGATCGGACACCGCCCGAATCGCCCGCGACGGAGGCCAGTCCGCAGGCCGCGGCCTCGATGAACGAGATGCCGAACCCCTCGACGTCGATCTCCCGCTCGATGCGTGAGGCGCCGAGGTAAACCGTCGCCGCCGAGTACGCGTCCGGCAGCTCCGAGTCATCCAGCACGCCCGCGAAGACGACGCGGTCCCCTACGCCGAGAGATTGCGCCAGCGCGCGCAACCTTTGCTCGTCCGGCCCCTCGCCCACCAGCACGTAGCGAAGCTCCGGAAACTCGGGCCTGAGCCTGGCGAGCGCGCGGATCCCCATGTCCTGGCCTTTGTGCGGCACGAGTCGCGCGACCGTGATGATCAACGGCGCGGATCCCACGTTCCACCGCGCGCGCAGCACGCCGCTGTCGGCGCGTGGATAAAGCCATGCGGGATCGGTACCGAGATCGAACGCTCTGATCGGCGGCGGCGAGCGCACACCGACCGCGCGCATTACCTCGGCCGAGAGATCGGCCACCCAGCGCGAAGTCGCCACGATGCCGGCGGCCGACGAGAATATCCGGCGCGCGCCGAGCCGGCGCACGAGCCTCTTCGCCTTTCGCCTCTCCCGCAGCAGGTCGCCGCCGTTGACGTACACGAGATAAGGGATGCGTGCGCGCCGCGCCGCCCACCACGCGGCGTAGCCGGATGCGCGAATGTTGCCCGCGTGGATGATGTCGAAATCGCCCGCCATGCCGGCGAGGTCGCGCGCCCAGCGAATTCGATTCCCCGTACGATTGGCCTGCGCGAAGCCAAATCGCTGTCGGTGGATGGGGTACGGCTCGCCGCCGTCGAACGCGCCTTCATCCGAAGCCGCGACGGTCGAGACGGTCACGGCATCCGGAGACAGGCGCCTGCATATCTCGACGTGGCGCCTGGCCATACCGCCGAGATCGGGTCCGTAGTCCTGCGTGACGAAGAGGTGCCTCACGGACAAACCGCGCTGTCGGTCACTGCTGCGGCGCGTGTCCCCGCTTGCCGTCGCGCGCCAGAGAGGCGGCGCGATCGAATCCTTCCAGCATGGGGCGCTCGCCGAAGTCGCGCGCGACTCGCGCCCGCGCCGCTTCGCCCATGGCGTCGATCCGCTCCGGGCTCGCGAGCAGACCCGCGACCATCCCGGCGGCGAGCGCGGCATCTCCCCACGGAACCACGAGGCCGCTGATGCCGTCGGCGACGTACCGCCGCGCGATCGCGTCCTCCGCGGTCACGACTGGCACTCCGAGCGCCATCATGTCGAGCATCGCGAACGCGGCTTCGTCCCCCTCGCACGCGACCCAGCCGAGATCCGCCGCCGCGATCAGCGACGCGACGTCGTCGCGTTCGCCCAGCAGGCTGACGCGCGGGAGCAGGTCCACGGCCGCGATGTGCATGCGCACGTCCTCGTAGTCGGAGCCGGGCCCGACCACGAACAGGTGCACGGCCGGATGGCGCGGTGCGAGCATGGCCAGCGTGCGTATCGCCATCGCCGCGCGCCCGCGGGCGTGCAGATCGTAGATGCAGAGGAAGTGCGATCCCTTGTCGCTCTCCGGCGTCGCCGCTTCCGCCTGCGCGAGCTCCTCGCCCTCGAGATCCACGGGATACCGCGCGGGATCCACGCCCAGCTCGGCGACAACCGTCTTGGCGTCGCGCGGCAGTACGGCGGCGCGGGCGTCCGCTTCGTGGGTGAAGAGGTACACCGTGCGTCTCAGGCGCGCGGCGATCCGCGCGCCGGTTCCCATGAACAGCCGCGTGCCCGCCGGAGTCCGCCGCACGATGCCCCCGCGCCGCGCGAGCCAGCACGCCACGCCGGCGATGAGGTGCTCGCGATCCGTGTGCACGAACACCACGTCCGGGTTCTTCTGCCGCACGATCTTTCGCAAAGCCAGCGCCGCGTTCAGCCAGCCTCCGCTCGCGTCCAGCTCGGCTATGTCGGACCCCGCGCCCGGGACGTGCTCCCGCACGTGCGCCTGCTGATCCACCACGAAGGTCACAGGATCGCCGGCTTCGGCGAAAGCCCGGGCGGCGACGGAGAATGCCCTGGCCGATCCCGACCACTCCACGTCGGTGTAGAGGAAGAGAGCGCGCATCAGATCCCCGCTCCGACGCCGGCACCCACTACGTCGGCCTCGCGGAACTGCAAAGAGTACAGCCGGTTGTACACGCCTTTCTTCGCCATGAGCTCAGTGTGGGTTCCCCGCTCGACCACTACGCCGCGATCCATGACGAGGATGATATCCGCGTGCACGATCGTGGATAATCTGTGCGCGATCACGAACACCGTCCGCCCCGCGAGCAGCCGCTCGATCGCCTCCTGCACGAGCCGCTCCGATTCCGTGTCGAGCGCGGAAGTGGCCTCGTCGAGTATCAGGATCGGCGGGTCGTGCAGCAGCGCCCGGGCGATGGCGATGCGCTGCCTCTGGCCGCCCGAGAGCCGCGTCCCCCGCTCGCCGAGGATAGTGCCGTAGCCCTCGGGCAGCTCGGTGATGAAGTCGTGCGCGTTCGCCGCTTTCGCCGCCTCCTCGATCCGGCCGGCCGGGAACTGCTCCGGCGCGCCGTAAGCGATATTGCTTCGCACGGTGTCGTTGAACAGAACGGTGTCCTGTCCGACGATACCCATCAGGCTGCGCAGCGCGTCCAGCCGGATCTCCCGCGTGTCCACGCCGTCGATCGTGATCCGCCCCCGATCGGGCTGATAGAATCGCGGGATTAGATCGACGAGTGTGGTTTTGCCCGCGCCGCTCGGCCCCACCAGCGCGACCACCGAGCCTTTCGGAGCGGTGAAGCTCACGTTCTGCAGCACGGGCTCCCCATCGTAGGCGAACGAGACTCTGTCGAACGCCACTTCCTGCTCGAACGTCGCGGTCGCGACCCTGCCCTTGTCGAGCTGCGTCTCCGCCGGCGCGTCGAGCACGTCGAACAGCCGCTCGGCGGACGCGAGCGACGACTGCGCGAGGGTCGGGACCTGCGACAGCTGCTTGAGCGGGCTCAGCAAGCGTAGTACGAACATGAGAAAGGCGATCAGGTCGGCGCCGGACATCGTCCGGTGCAGGAGAACTTCCTGGGCGCCGATCCATAGCAGGAACAGCGCCATGATCGTTCCGACTACCTCCGTGAGAGGCGGCGCCAGATACGCCAGCCGCGTCAGCTTGATGGTGCTGTTGGCGTAACTCCCACTCGCCTCGAGGAACCGCCGCTCCTCATACCGCTCCGCCCCGAAGGATTTCACCAGTCGAATGCCGCCAACCGTTTCCTGCACGACGCTGGTCATCTCGCCGTGGACGGCGCCCCGGCGGCGCGCCCCCTTCCGAAGCTTGCGCAGCATCGGCTGCATCGCGCCGATCAGGACCGGCACCACGAACAGCGAGATCAACGTCAGCTTCCACGAGATTCCCACGAGAAACGCCAGGTAGCTGATCACCAGCGCGACACTCCGCAGCGAGTGCGTCATCAGGTGGGTCAGCACCACGCGGGTCTCCGCGGTGTCGTTGATTATGCGCGAGAGAATCTGACCGCTCTTCATCCGCGTGAAGTAGCCGAGAGGGAGCTTCACCAGATGCCGGTAAACCGCGTTGCGGAGATCGCGGGTGACGTACTCCTGCAGCGTGGCACCGAGAGAGGAGCTGAGCCAGACGAGCAGGTTCTTGAGCAGCATCGTCGCGACGACGATGAGAATGACACCTCGCAGCGATCCCATCTTGTCGGCGGGATCGAGCAGCGCGCCGACCGTGGCGTTGAGGAGGTCGCTCACCCAACCTGCCTTGAGTGAGATGGCCGGCTGATCGAACAGGATGTTGAGGAAAGGAATCAGCAGCGCGAGCGTGAAGGCGTCGAGCACCGCCGCGGCGATGTTGCACAGCATCGTGGCACCCATCCGCCACGCATGCGGTCGCAGATATGGCAGCAGGCGGCGGTACACTCGCGTCAGGCTCGCGGAGTCAGCAGCGCCAGCGGCAGAATGACTTCCTCCGGCGTCACTCCGCCGTGCAGGAACGATCCGCGGTACCTGCTCTGATACTCCCGCAGCTTCGTGGGATACACGAAGAAGCAGTCGCCGGTGGCCAGGAGCGTGTTCGCGCCGCGCCCTTTCTTCGGCAGCTTGATCGCTTCCTCCTTCGGAAAGAGCAGTGCCTGCTCGGGGCGTTCGGCGCGGAGATCCTCGCCGAACTTGTAGCGAAGGTTGAGCGTCGCGTCGCGCTTGGCGAAGACCGTCGCCGGCGTGTTGCAGTGAATCGACCCGTGATCGGTCGTGAGCAGCACTGTTACCTTCCGGCGCGACGCTTCCTTGAGGAGACTGAGCAGCGCGGAGCGCTGGAACCACTGCTTCGTGATCTGTCTGAGCGCGATCTCGTCGCGCGCGACCTCGTACAGGATCTGTGATTCGCTGCGGCCGTGGGTGAGCAGGTCCACGAAGTTGAAGACGAACGCGCTGATGCCGGCCTGCGCGATGGCCGTGCCCATGTGGCGCTCGAGATCGTCGGAGTTCGCCGCCGTCGAGATCTTGCTGTAGCGCACTCCGCCCCCGCCACCCAGCTCGGCGAGCTGCTTCTCGAGCAGCTCGCGCTCGTGCGCGTTGAGCGACTCGTCCTCGCGGTCGGGGGTGCCCCACCAGTCCGGATACCGGCTCGCGATCTCGCCGGGAAAGAGCCCGCTGAAAAGCGAGTTGCGCGAGTACGGTGTCGCGGTGGGAAGGACCGCGTAGTAGTGCGTGGTCTCGACGTCGAAGAACGGCGCGAGCAGCGGCTCGAGCACGCGCCACTGGTCGAGGCGGAGGCAGTCCACCACGATGAAGACCGCCGCTTTCTCGCGCTGCAGGATCGGAACGAGGAATTCCGAGACGATGTCCACCGACAGCGGCGGCCTGTTGCCGCCGAGGTCGGCGAGCCACGCGGGATACGCATCCTTCATGTAGGCCGCGAACTCGCGGTGCATGTTCGGATAGAGGCCGCGGAGCGAGTCGTGCAGCCCCATCTCGCCGGAGGCGGCGAGGTCCACGTCCCAGCGCGTGAACTCGTCGAACCGTTCGATCCAGCCGCGCCAGTCGAGGTCGCGCTCGCGCTGGGCCTCGAGGTCGCGAAATCGCTCGACGAAGGAACGGCTGACCGCCTGCTGCCTGATCTTCGGCCCGTCCAGGATGCGCGTGATGACCGAGAGGACCTGCCGCGGGTTTATCGGCTTGATCAGGTAGTCGAGGATGTTGACGCCGATCGCCTCGCGGAGCGTGGAGTCCTCCTCGCTCTTGGTGACCATGACGACCGGGAGATTCGGAGCCAGCTCCCGGACTTCGCGATAGGCCTCGAGCCCGCGCTTGCCCGGCATCTGCTCGTCGAGGAGCAGGATGTCGAAGGGCCGGCGGCGGAGAAGCTCGACGGCGTCGTCCGCGTTGCTGGCCCACTCGACGTCATAGCCTTTCGAGCGCAGGAAGATGCGATGCGATTCGAGCAGCTCGCTCTCGTCGTCGACCCACAATACCGATTTGGCGGGATGCGACATCGTGAGAGTGAATGTAAGCCCCGAATGCGGGCTTGGGTGGGAGAGAAAGCGGCTCCTGGCGTGAGCAGGCGGGATCCAAGTGGGGAGTGTGGCAGTTGGGAGTGGGCAGTATGCAGGGGCCGGCACCCGCCGTACTTCCAATTGCCCACTCCCAACTGCCACACTCCCTACTTGGATTCCCTGTCCAACGGCAAGTGCTATCCACGCGGAGCGGACCTAGATTCCACGAATGGCTATCCACGCCCCGCCCTACGCCCTCGGGCAGAACCCTTTCCCATTTCCGGGGCTGGCCGCGCATGCAGGCAAAGCCGCGCTCGGCGGGGACCGGGAGGTGGCTCTGGCCTGCTTCGTGATCGCACGGCTCGCGGGCTCGCTGCTGCCGCCCTATGCGCTCCCAACCGAGCTCCGAGAGAAGCGCGCAGCCGCGTGTCGCTCGTGGCTGGCCTCCCAGGCCATCCCGCCGGCGGTCCGGGGCGACCTCATGGCCGCCGCCGAGTCCACGGCTTCCGCGGAGCGCTCAGCGATCTCTGCCGCTATCCGCTCGCTGCGTGGCCACGCGGCAAAACATCTCGATGGCGTCTCCGCACAGGAGCTGGATTCGCTCGCCGCTCAACTAGGCGGCTGATCGCGGTCTCAATCGTATATTGAAAGCGCCGCGGGACGGCATGAACGGCAGGGCCTTTCGCTAACAGCCAAGAGCCAACAGCCAACAGCGCTCTTAGAGGTTTTATGGCTGGTCACAGCAAGTGGAAACAGATCAAGCGGTACAAGGCGGTCACCGACAACCGCCGCGCCGCGCATTTCACCAAGCTGATCCGCGAGATCACGGTGGCCGCGAAGATGGGCGGCGGCGACCCCGCCGGTAATCCGCGCCTTCGCACCGCGATCGACACCGCGAAAGCCGCCTCCATGCCGAAGGACAACATCGAGCGCGCGATCAAGAAGGGCACGGGCGAGCTCGAGGGCGTCGAGTATTCCGAGGTCACGTACGAGGGCTACGCGCCGGGAGGCGTGGCGCTCATGATATCCGCGCTCACGGACAACCCCACGCGCACGGTGGCCGACGTCCGGCTCAAGCTCTCGCGCGGCGGCGGCAACCTCGGGGCGACTAACTCGGTCGCGTGGATGTTCGACCGGAAGGGACAGATCTACCTGCCGGCGGAAAGCCTGGACGAAGACAACACGCTCGAATCGGCGCTGGAAGCGGGCGCGTCGGATTTTGCGCGCGAGGGCGATCAGTTCGTGGTCAGCACCGAGCCCGCCGACCTGCACGTGGTGAAGTCAGCGCTGGAAGCGAGCAACCTTCCGATCGCCGAGGCCGAGATCGCGTGGATCCCGAAGAACACCGTGAAAGTCGAGGGCGAGGTCGCCGAGAGCGTGCTGAAGCTCGTGGAGGAGCTCGAGGATCTCGACGACGTGCAGAAAGTGGACGCCAACTTCGACATCGACGTCGAGGAGATGGCCAAATCCTGAAGCGCTACGCGTGATAGTCCTCGGGATCGATCCCGGAACGGCGGTCACCGGGTACGGCGTCGTGCGCCGGGACCAGGGCTCACCGTCGCTCATGGAGTGCGGGATCATCAGGACGCGCCCGAAGGATCCCCTGCCCGACCGGCTGTGCGCAATCCACGACGGAATCGCCGAGCTCATCGCGCGGCACAAGCCGGATTCGCTGGCGATCGAAGACGTCTTTTACGCGCGCAACGTGCGCACCACGATCGTGCTCGGCCACGCCCGCGGCGTCGTGCTGCTGTGCGGCGCCAAGGCCGGACTCGAGATCTCCGAGTACACCCCCGCCGAGATCAAGAAGGCGGTGTGCGGCACCGGCGGCGCGACCAAGGAGCAGGTGCAGTTCATGGTGGGCAGCCTGCTGCGCCTGAAGTCTCCGCCGCGCCCCGCCGACGCCGCCGATGGTGTAGCCGCCGCGCTCGCGCACGCGCTCAGCGCCGTCACCGGCCGCAAGCTCGCCGCCGCGGCGATCATCCAGCGCGAGACGGACACGCTCGGCGCGCTGGCCGCCGCGCTCGGCAGATGATCTCGCGCGTCGCCGGCAAGGTTGCGTCCCGCTCGATCGACCGTGTGGAGATCATGACCGGCGGTGGCGTCGCGTACGAAGCGCAGATCCCGTTCAGCGTCGTGGAGATCCTCCCGAAAGTCGGCGAAGAGATCTCGCTGCCGACGCACGTCGTCGTGAAAGACGACAGCTGGCAATTGTTCGCGTTCAGCTCCGAGATGGAGCGGCGCTTGTTCCGGAAGCTCCTGACCGCGAACGGAGTCGGCCCCGCTCTCGCGCTGGGAATGTTGTCCGCTCTGTCCGCGCGCCGGTTGATCCGCGCGCTGCAGGAGAAGGACATCGCAACGCTGCAGGGTGTTCCCCGCGTCGGCCGCAAGACCGCCGAGCGGATGGTGCTGGATCTTGGCGACAAGCTCGACGACGTGATCGAGGGCGAGGAGCTCACGGGCGAGCCGGTTCGCGGAGCCGGCAGCGAGGACGCGATGCGCGCGCTGATCTCCCTCGGCTACTCGCAAGGTGACGCCGAGCGGGCCGTGCGCGCCGCGCTCGGCGGCGGCGGCAAGAGCGTCCCCGAGGTGATCCGGGGCGCGCTCGCGGAGCTGGGAAAAAGGTAGAATTGAGCATGATGCATACGGCCGCCCGGACCGCGACGTTCGGCGAATCGATGATCCGCGAGATGACGCGGGTCGCCAATCGCACCGGCGCGGTTAACCTCGCGCAGGGGTTTCCGGATTTCCCGATGCCCGAGCCGATGAAGGACGCGGCGTGCGCGGCGATCCACGGCGACATCAACCAGTACGCGATCACCTGGGGCTCGCCCGCGCTGCGGCTGGCGATCGCGGAGAAGTACCGCCGGTGGTACGGGATGGAGGTGGATCCCGAGACCGACGTCACCGTGTGCTGCGGCGGGACCGAGGCGATGGCATCGACTTTTCTTGCGCTCGTCGATCCGGGCGACGAGGTCGTAGTCATCGAGCCGTACTACGAGAACTACGGGCCGGACGCGATTCTATCCGCCGCCAAGCCGGTGTACGTCCCGCTCGAGCCGCCCAACTGGACGCTCGACGGCGACCGGCTGCGCAAGGCGTTTTCGCACAAGACCCGCGCCATCGTCGTCAACACGCCGCAAAATCCCAGCGGTCGCGTGTTCACCCGCGAGGAGCTGTCGCTGATCGCGGAGCTGTGCATCGAGCACGACGCGATCGCGATCACCGACGAGATCTACGAGCACATTCTCTACGCGGGCAGCCACCACGTGCTCGCGACTTTCCCCGGAATGAAGGATCGCACGGTGACGATCTCCGGGCTCTCGAAGACTTTCAGCTGTACCGGGTGGCGGCTCGGCTACGCAATCGCGCCGCAGCTCGCGTCCACCGCGATCAGAAAGGTTCATGATTTTCTGACCGTGGGCGCGCCCGCGCCGCTCCAGGCCGCCGGAGCCGTGGGGATGGCGTTCGATTCGGACTACTACAACCGCATGGCGCTCGACTATCGCGCGCGCCGTGATCTCATCATGCCCGCGCTGCACGAGGCCGGCTTCAAGTGCACGGCGCCCGAGGGTGCGTACTACGTGCTCGCGGATTTCTCGGACTTGAGCGATCTCGCCGACATCCCGTTCGCGATGTGGCTCGCGGAGGAGATCGGCGTCGCGACCGTCCCGGGCTCGACGTTCTACCACGACGCCGGGACCGCCAAGACTTACACGCGCTTCGCCTTCTGCAAGAAGCTGGAGACGCTGGAGCGCGCGGCCGAGCGGCTGTCAAAGCTGGCGGCGCGCGTCTGATGAGCCGCACCGAGATCACCACGCCGGAGGCGCTCACCGAGGAGTCGGTGGTCGAGCTGTCGCTCCGGCCGCAGGCGCTGAACGAGTTCATCGGACAGGACCGCGTGAAGGAGAGCCTCCGCATCTATATAGAAGCGGCTCTCGCCCGGCGCGAAGCGCTGGATCACACGCTCTTCATCGGCCCGCCGGGACTGGGCAAGACGACGCTCGCCGAGCTGATCGGCCGCGAGCTGGGGGTGAACGTGCGGCAAACGTCGGGGCCTGCGCTGGAGAAGCCGGGAGATCTCGTCGGCACGCTGACCAACCTGCGCGAGCGCGACATCCTGTTCATCGACGAGATCCACCGGCTGCGCCCGATCATCGAGGAGTTCCTCTATCCCGCGATGGAGGATTACCGGATCGACATCCGCCTGTCCGAGGGACCGAAGGCGCAGACGATCACGATGCCGGTGGAGAAGTTCACGCTCATCGGCGCGACGACGCGGCTCGGCCTGCTCACACCGCCGCTGCGCGCGCGGTTCGGGATCGAGCAGCGGCTCAATTATTACCCGACCGCGGACCTCGAGCAGATCGTTCGCCGCACCGCCGACGTGTTGGGCGTGCAGGTCGATCCCGAGGGTGCCTTGGAGATCGCGACCCGCGCGCGCGGGACCCCGCGCGTCGCGAACCGGCTGCTGCGCCGCATCCGTGACTTCGCGCAGGTGCGCGCGGACGGCCGCATCACGCGCGCGGTGGCGCACGAGGCGTTGCAGCTGCTCGAAGTGGACCAGTTCGGCCTGGACGAGATGGACACGCGGCTGCTGCGCGCGGTGATCGAGAAGTTCGACGGCGGCCCGGTAGGAATCGGCTCGATCGCGGCCGCGGTAGGCGAGGACGCCGACACGATCGAAGAGGTGTACGAGCCGTTCCTGGTGCAGAACGGCTTCCTGCACCGCACCCCGCGCGGCCGCGTCGCCACCGCGCAGGCGTACCGCCACTTCGGATTCACGCCGCCCGCGGGCACCGGCGGCGGGAGCCAGCCAAGTCTCTTCCAGCGCTGAGCGCGGGATGCCGGCCGGCAGCCGGACGGCGGACTACGACTTCGATCTCCCGCCCGAGCTCATAGCGCAGACGCCCGCCGAGCGGCGCGACGAGAGCAGGATGCTGGTTCTGGACCGCGCCGCGGGAACGATCGCGCATCGCAAATTCACCGACCTGCCGGAGTATCTGTCGGCTGGCGACGCGCTCGTGCTCAACAGCAGCAAGGTCATCCGCGCGCGACTGCTCGGCACTCGCGACAGCGGTGCGCCAGCCGAAGTAATGCTGATCAAGCCGCTCGGCGACGGGCGGTACGAGGCGATGGTGCACCCCGGCGGGAAGCTGAGACCGGGACGAAGAGTTACCGTCTCGCCGGAGCTGCAAGTCCAGATCCAGGAGATGACCGACCGCCGGACCCGGATCGTGCAGCTGCACACCGAGCTTCCGTTCGCCGAAGCGATCGAGCGGTTCGGCCACATTCCGTTGCCGCCGTACATCCGCCGCGCCGACGAGAGCGCCGACGCGAGGCGGTATCAAACCGTGTATGCGCGGGAGCCCGGGTCGGTTGCCGCGCCGACCGCCGGGCTTCATTTCACCGAGCAGGTGCTCGAGAACATCCGGAAGCGCGGTGTCAGTATCGCGAAGGTTGTGTTGCACGTCGGCGCGGGGACGTTCAAGCCTGTCGAAGTCGAGGACCCAGCCGAGCACATGATGCACGAGGAATGGTTCAAGATACCCGCAGCGACCGCCGACATCCTGAACGCGACCCGTGCTCGTGGCGCTAGGATCATCGCAGTTGGTACGACGTCCGTGCGAACGCTCGAAGCCGGCATCCGGTCCGACGGCAGGTTCGAGGCGGCAACAGGCGAGACGACGATCTTCATGCGGCCCGGCTTCCAGTTCAAGGCGGTGGACGGGATGCTGACCAACTTCCACCTTCCGCGGTCAACGCTGCTGATGCTCGTGGCAGCGTTCACAGGATACGATCTGATCATGAAGGCTTACGAAAACGCGATCGCTGAGCGGTACCGCTTCTACTCGTACGGTGACGCTATGCTTATCGTATGAGGTCGAGCCGCAGTTGTAGGTTGCAGGCGTTCAGTTTGCCCGTAGTGCGTAAAAACCGTTCTCCAACTCCGGCACGTACAGCCGGTCGCCATCGACGACGGGTGTGACCCATGAGTCTCCGCGAGGTGTGAGTTGAAGTTGCCAGCGGGTTGTCCCATCGGCCACTCTCAAGGAGACAAGGGGACCTCCCCCGGTTACGTAAAGTGCCTGATTGTCCACCGCGGGCGGGTAGAGCGAACCCATGTTGCTGAACGATCTCTTCCAAACCTCGACGCCAGTCGCTGCATCGAGACCGACTACAATTACGTGGTTCGACGTCGCGATAACTCTGTCGCCGGAAACCGCCAGATACCTCGTATCGTTATAAGGCGGAACCGGGTGTACGCGAGGTGCGATCCAGCGCACTTCGCCGTTTCCCCGATCAATTCCGTAAATCCGTCCATCGTCCGAAGCAGCAATAACCAAAGATCCGGCAAACACAGCGCCACCCAGCGAGCCGGAGCCTTGGCCCGACAATTCCGGCGCGAAGCTACGAAACCACAGCATCTCTCCAGTCGCAGCCCGAAACGCAGCGAGTCCACCGGTGGCTACAGGGCTACCGAACGTCTTGACCCCGACGAAAACAACACCTTCGCTATAGGTCGGTGAAAAGGCTGCAGTGATCGCAGTATCTCCCGGCACTTCGGCTTGCCAGCGCATCACCCCGGTCGCTGCATCGATTGCGAATACTAGTCCTTCCGGTGAACCCGCATAAATCCTTGTCCCGTCTGTGGCGCTGGAATAAAATCCGGGCTGCGCGTACGGTGGAGCAAAGGTCCAGCGTGAATTCCCTGTACGTCGATCGAAGGCATATAGATCGACATCCCCCATGACGACAGCATCACCGGCGACGACTATATTATTCCCTTCCGTCCGTTGCGACGTTGCGCCAGTACGCCTCCGCCACTGCACCTGCCCGGTTGTCTTGTCAACTGCAATTACTTCGTGAAGGGCAGACCCAAAAAAAACATTGTCGGAGTCAAACGCAGGCTGCACGCTTGCGCTCGTCCCGTCGACTTTCCAGATGACTCTGGGATGGACGTCAGGGTCTATCGGCCCGTTGTCACAGCCGACGAAGGAAGCGAGCAAGACGACGGGCACCAACAGCGCAACACCGAGCCGTAAGGGGGGCGCCCTACGCGACCAAGCAATTCTTAGAGCCGCCAGGATATCAGGCTCATCCCGCCAGGCGACCATGCTCATGACATGAAGTTTGAACGGAGACTCAATACGCACATAGCTCTGCGGAGGACGACTCGTAAACGGTAATCTCATGCGCTCCGCTCGCCCCTCCCGCATCGATTACCGAAACTCTGACCGTGAATGACGATCCGCCTGCCCCGACTGGCTTCGAACCGGTGTAATCGTACTGGCTTCCTACCGGCACGCCGTTGTTCGTCCACTGATAGCTGAACGGCCCGCTCCCTCCACCCACAACGGCGTACCAAGTACAAGTCCCTCCGAGCTGAATCTGCGTCGGCCCGTCGACTGAAACCGACAGGACACCCGCGGGCGGGGGCGCGGCTCGGACCGGTACGTTAAAGTCTTGCTCAAGTGTAAGCCGGAGCTGGTTATACACCTCCGCGTTCGATGTCTCCTGCGTGTGAGTGATGCCAGGCACGAACCGTGTGTTCGTCCCGTTCGGATACGTCTGCGACGATTCCCTCACGATCCCGTCGCTCTCCTCCCAAAGCCAACCGCCATTTGGACCAATCCCTATTAGGGCTCCGATCGTCTCGAGCCAATAGACATCCAGGGCGGCCAGGTCTCCGGCGATGACCAGCCAGCGCACGGCGTTGCGACGCATATCGCTGAGTATGGGGTCTAACTCATACGGGCTGATTCCGAACTGATAGTGCTCATATTGAGCTGCGCCGGGTTTAGTGGACAGTGAGTTAAGCTACTGCCGCCAGCTCGAAA
>JBBEBQ010000023.1 GCA_040882285.1 Gemmatimonadaceae bacterium | reverse complement strand
CCCGACTTGGTCAGAGGCCGCGGCCAGTGCGGGAACGGACTTGTAGGCCGCGCGGCGCTTGGCTTCGGCTCCGGGCGGGGGATAGGGAGTGCGGATTAGTGGCGGTGCCTGCGCTCGCGGGTGCCCTTGCTGGTTCGGGGTGGGTCGGGGCCCGGCCACGGGCGCGTCTTAGCGAGCGCAGTTTGCTCGCGTAGCGCCCAGGCCGGGCCCCGACCCGCCTCGAACCCCCGCAGGGGCAGTTTGCAGACACCGTAAAGGCTTGCAACAACACGGGATGGCGGACATGTTGGACGACCGTTTACAGGAAGCCAATTGAAGCAGCTGCGCAACTATATAGGCGGTGAGTGGGTTCGGTCTGGCACCACCGTGTGGCAGGAGGTCACGAACCCGGCCACGGGCGAGTGGCTCGGGCAAGTCCCGCTGTCCACGCGCGCCGACGTGGACTCCGCCGTGCAGGCAGCCACGCACGCATTCAAGACCTGGCGCGAGACCCCGCCCGTCGTGCGCGCGCGCTACCTGTTCAAGCTGAAGTACCTGCTCGACCAGCACTTCGACGAGATCGCGACGATCGTCACGCAGGAGAACGGCAAGACGCTCGACGAAGCGCGCGGCTCGTTCAAGCGCGGCATCGAGAACGTCGAGCACGCGTGCGGTACCCCGGCGCTCATGATGGGCAAGACGCTGGAGGACGTCGCGTCGGGCATCGACTGCGAATTCGTGCGCCAGCCCATGGGCGTGTTCGCCGCGATCACGCCGTTCAACTTCCCGGCGATGGTGCCGCTCTGGTTCCTGCCGTACGCCGTCGCCACGGGCAACACGTTCGTGCTGAAGCCGAGCGAGCAGGTGCCGCTGTCGCAGATCCGGATCTTCGAGCTGGCGCACGAGGCGGGATTTCCGCCCGGCGTGCTCAACCTGGTCAACGGCGGCAAGGACGTCGTCAACGCGATCCTGGAGCACCCCGGGATCACCGGCGTGTCGTTCGTCGGGTCGAGTCCCGTGGCGAAGCACGTCTACACCACCGCCGCCGCGCACGGCAAGCGCGTGCAGGCGCTGGGCGGGGCGAAGAACCACATCGTCGTCATGCCCGACGCGGACTTCGACCGTGCGGTGTCGGTCGTGTCCGAGTCCATCTTCGGCTGCGCGGGGCAGCGCTGTCTCGCCGGCAGCATCATCGTCGGCGCCGGCAACGCGTACAAGCCGCTGCGCGAGAAGCTGCTCGCCAACGCCAAGGCGATCAACGTCGGCTACGGCCTGGACGAAGGCGTGACGATGGGTCCCGTCGTCTCCCACAAGCACCGCGAGAGAGTGCTCAGCTACATCGAGCATGGCGTGAGCGAAGGCGCCACGCTTACGCTGGACGGCCGCAAGACGACCGTCGACAGCTACCCATCGGGCTCGTTCGTCGGCCCGACGATATTCGAGGACGTGGATCCGTCGATGAAAATCGCGCGCGAAGAGATCTTCGGGCCCGTCGCTTCGGTGACGCACTCGGAGACGCTGGACGACGCGATCGAGGCGGTGCGCAGGAACCCGTTCGCCAACGCGGTGTCGATCTTCACGACGAGCGGCAAGTCCGCGCGCGAGTTCCGCTACCGCGTCGGCGTCAGCATGATCGGCGTCAACATCGGTGTCGCCGCGCCGATGGCGTTCTTCCCGTTCGGCGGAACCAAGCGCTCCTTCTTCGGCGACTTGAAGGCGAACGGAACCGACGCGATCGAGTTCTACACCGACAAGAAAGTCGTCATCTCGCGCTGGACGTGACCGGTGTTTTCAGTCTTTGTCCCGAGCGCCGCGTCCACGCGACGCCGAGTCCCACTCCGGCCGCTACGCGAGCTTCGCTCGCTAAGACGCGGCCTTCGGGGACCCGGCGCCGTGTGGGCGCATCCACCTAAGGAGAAAGAATGGCTAGAAACTCCGGGATGTTAGGCTTCTGGGTCGCGATCGGCGTAGCCGCCGGCGCCGGCATGGGCGTCCTCACCGGCAACCTGGCGATCGGCATCGGAATCGGAATCGGCGCGGGCATCCTGATCGGGATGCTGGCCGCGGGCCGCTCGCCGAAGTAGGGAGGCGGAGCATGGCAGCGAAACGCGGTTCAGGGCGAACGAGACCACGCCCGGGCGGCGGAGAGGCCGGCAGTGGCAAGCTCAAAGCCGCAACCACCGGCCGCGGCAGCAGTGCCCGCCCGCCGCGTGCGCGGACCGGGGTGGGCGACGGCGCCGTCTTAGCGAGCGCCAGCTCGCGTAGGCGCCAAAGCCCATCCCGAGTCCAGCACGCGTCGCGCCGCGACATGGCAACCGGGCAGCGGACGGTACGAAGCGGGTTGATTCAAATGAGCAACCCTCTCAACGACGCAGGGGCGTCGGTTGAAGACGTGCGCGACGCGATGCTCGCGAAGCACCTGCCGATGATCGAGGAGGCCGGGCTCAAGGGCGTTCAGATCCTGTGCCTGCAGGAGATCTTCAACGGCCCGTACTTCTGCCCGAGCCAGGACTCGCGCTGGTGCGACATCGCCGAGGCCGTGCCCGGTCCCACGGTCGAGCTGATGCAGCAGATCGCGAAGAAGCACGAGATGGTGATCATCGTGCCGGTGTACGAGCGCGAGATGGCGGGCGTGTACTACAACACCGCCGCGGTGATCGACGCGGACGGCACGTACCTCGGCAAGTACCGCAAGAATCACATTCCGCAGACGTCCGGGTTCTGGGAGAAATACTTCTTCAAGCCCGGCAACCTCGGCTACCCCACGTTCCAGACGCGGTACGCCAAGATCGGCGTGTACATCTGCTATGACCGGCACTTTCCCGAGGGCGCGCGGCTCCTCGGTCTGCACGGCGCGGAGATCGTGTACAATCCGTCCGCCACGGTGAAGGGATTGTCGCAGTACCTGTGGAAGCTTGAGCAGCCGGCGCACGCGGTCGCGAACGGCTACTTCATGGGCTGCATCAACCGCGTCGGCACAGAGGCGCCGTGGAACATCGGCAAGTTCTACGGCACGAGCTACTTCGTGGATCCGCGCGGCAACTTCCTGGCGGTCGGCAGCGAGCAAGACGACGAGTTGGTGATCGCCGACCTCGACCTCGGCATGATCGAAGAAGTCCGCCGCACCTGGCAGTTCTACCGCGACCGCCGGCCGGATACATACTCTGATTTGACCGAGCAGTTGCCATGATCGTTTCGGCGCAGCTCTCGGTGCCGGTACTCCCGCTTCGGCCGCTACGCGCGCACGGTGCGCCGCAGCTCGCACACCCGATGGTCCCACTTCGGCTGCTACGCTCGCTTCGCTCGCTAAGACGCAGCCTGCGGGGACCACCGGGTCCGCGGGCTGCCCGGGCATTCGCGCGTGCCCGAACGGTATGCGACTCGGGAGAACCGCCTTTCCCTCCCGCGGCGGGCGCGATGCTGCCGGTGCGGCCGCGCGCGAACCGCCGGCTGGTCGCGGTCGGCGACATGATCCGCCCGCGCGAACAGCGGAACAGGGGTGGTCAGGAATTCGGAGCCTCGCCCCGGAGGCAGCTCGCGCGGCTTCGGGTCCCCGAAGGTCGCGTGCTAGCGCGCGCAGTTTGCGCGCGTAGCGACCGGAGCGGGACTCGAAGTCGTGCGAGCGGTCATCTACACGAGCCACCCGGAACTCTGAACTCAGCATGTCTCTGCTGATACGCGGCGGGCGGATCATTACGGCGACGGAGGACTATGTCGCGGACGTGTACGCGGCGGGCGAGACGATCACGCGCATCGAGCCGAGCATTGATCCGAAGTCGCTACCGCCGAAGGATCTCGAGATAGTGGACGCAACGGGGAAGTACGTGTTCCCGGGATTCATCGACCCGCACGTGCACATCCACCTGCCGTTCATGGGCACGCACGCAGCCGACGACTACGAGTCGGCGAGCAGGGCCGCGCTGGCGGGCGGGACCACCACTGTCATCGAGATGATCTGCCCGGGCCCCACCGACGAGCCGTGGGACGCGTTCGAAGTGTGGAAGTCCAAGGCCGACGGCATCTCGGCCATGGACTACACCTTCCACATGTCCGTCGTGCGGTTCGACGAATCCGCGCGGCAGCAGTTCCGCAGGATCGTCGGTGCCGGCGTCGCGTCGTTCAAGGTCTTCCTGGCGTACAAGGGAGCGCTCGACCTGTCGGACGAAGACCTCTTTGCCGCGATGAAGCTCGCGCGCGAGCTGGGCGTCATCGTCACGGCGCACTGCGAGAACGCCGAAGCGATCGACGCGATGCAGCAAGCATTGCTCGCGGAGGGGAAGACGGGTCCCGAATGGCACGGCCCGTCCCGCCCGCCCGTCGTCGAGGCGAGCGGCGTGCACCACATCTGCTCGTTCGCCGCGCTGCTCGGCACGCACGTCTACACCGTGCACACGTCCTGCGACGACGCGGTGCGCGAAGCGCTCGCGGCGCGGTATCGCGGAGTGGACGTGTGGATCGAAGCCGTCGCGCCGCACCTCGTGCTCGACGAGAGCTACGCCGGGCGCGGGAATTTCGAGGGCGCGAAGTACGTCATGTCGCCGCCGCTCCGGGAGAAGCGCAACCAGGACGTGCTCTGGAACGGGCTCAAGTCGCGCGCGATCAGCACGATCGGCACCGACCACGCGCCGTTCCGCTTCGAGGACCAGAAGCAGATGGGGCGCGACGCGTTCACGAAGATTCCCAACGGGATCGCCAGCATCCAGGAGCGCGTGGACCTGATTCACACGCACGGCGTCATGGCCGGGCGGATGGATCTCAACACGATGGTGGACGCGTGCAGCACGCAGGCCGCGCGGATCTTCGGGATGTATCCGCGCAAGGGGACGGTGCAGGTCGGCAGCGATGCCGACCTCGTGGTGTACGATCCGGCTTACCGCGGGAAATTCTCGCTGGACGAGAGCCACTCCAACGTGGACTACAACGCTTACGAGGGTTGGGATCGGATCGGCCGGTCGGTCGTCGTTACGGTGCGAGGAAGGATCCAGGCGCGCGACGGCCAGTTCGTCGGCACACTGGGACGCGGACAATTCATCGAGAGGGAGGCGACCCATTGATGCGGTGCTCTCATGCGATGCCGCCACATGCGGCCGAGCAAGTCGCCGGGACGGAGGTGAGCCGCTCAGCGACCGCCAGCGATCCCGCCGTGAAGAGTCCGATCTCCGGCATCGGCGGAATCTCATGAAGCCCGCCAATGGAAACGCCGTCGACGCCGCGGACGTGCGCGCCAGGCACAAAGAGTTCCTCTTTCCCTGCGTCGCGAACTACTACGAAGAGCCCATCGTCCTCACGCGCGGCGACGGCTGCTGCGTCGCGGACGCCGACGGGCGCGAGTACCTCGATTTCTTCGGCGGGATCCTTACTGTCGGCCTGGGGCACTGCCACCCCGAGGTCACTGCCGCGGTAGAAGAGCAGATGGCGCAGTTGGGCCACACGTCCACGCTGTACCCCACGCAACCGATCGTCGACGTCGCCGAGCAGCTGGCGAAGATCACGCCGGGCAAGCTAAAGAAGAGCTTCTTCACGACCAGCGGCACCGAGGCGGACGAGACCGCGATCCTGCTCGCCAAGATCTTCACGGGCAAGGACGAGATCATCGCGCTGCGCCATGGTTACAGCGGGCGGAGCCTCAACGCGCTATCGCTCACCGGTCATTCGCCGTGGCGGCTCATCTCGACGCAGGTGGCCGGGATCAAGCACGCGCTGTCGCCGTACTGCTATCGCTGCCCGCTCGGTCTCGCGCCGGATTCGTGCGGCGTGCGCTGCGCCAAGGACATCGAGGAGCTGATCCAGACGACGACCAGCGGCCACCCGGCAGCGTTCATCGCCGAGCCGATCCAGGGAGTCGGCGGATTCATCACGCCGCCGCCGGAGTACTTCGAGATCGCCGTCGGGATCGTGCGGAAGTACGGCGGCCTGTTCATCTGCGACGAAGTGCAGACGGGCTTCGGCCGGACGGGCGACCACTGGTGCGGCATCGAGCACTGGGGCGTGGAGCCGGACATCATGACGTTCGCCAAGGGAATCGCCAACGGCGCGCCCGTCGGCGCGACGATTGCGACGGCGGAAGTCGCCGATGCGTTCACCGGCCTCACGATCTCGACGTTCGGCGGCAATCCCGTGACGATGGCCGCGACGCGCGCGACGCTCGCGGTCATGGAGCGCGAGAACGTGCCGAAGCGCGCCGCCGAGCGCGGCCGGCAGCTACGCGCGCATCTGGAAGCGTTCAAGGAAGAGTTCGCCTTCATCGGCGACGTGCGCGGCATGGGGCTGATGCAGGCGATCGAGCTCGTGGAAGATCGCGCGACGAAGGAGCCGGCGAAGGGGAAGACGAATCAGTTGATGGAGGCCGCCAAGCGGCACGGCCTGCTGATCGGCAAGGGCGGGCTGTATGGGAACGTCATCCGGATCGCTCCGTCGATGCTGGTGACGGAAGCGGAGATCGACGACGGCGCGGCGAGGATGCGTCGCGCGCTGGCGGAGGTCAAATGACAACCCGCAATACCGTGACGGTGCGGCCAGGACGCGCCGCGCGCTGGCGGAGGTGAAATGACGACGGAGCAGCACCGCGGAATCCCGAGCCTGACGTACGAGATGGGCACGGGCGGCGCGTACGATCCCGGGTTGTACAACGCCGATCTCGCGCCGGTGCCCGCCAACGAGCGCACGTGGACCTGGATTCATTTCGCGGCGCTGTGGGTGGGAATGGCGATCACGATTCCGACGTACACGTTGGCATCCAGCCTCGTCGACGGCGGCTGGAGCTGGCAGGCGGCCGTCGGGTCGATCGTGCTGGGCAACGTCATCGTGCTCATCCCGATCGCGCTCGTGGCCGAAGCCGGCACGCGCTACGGCATTCCGTTTCCCGTATTCGCGCGCGCGTCGTTCGGCGTCGTCGGCGCGAACATACCCGCGCTGCTTCGGGCGATCGTCGCGTGCGGCTGGTTTGGAATTCAGACGTGGATCGGTGGGTGGGCGATCTTCAAGCTGCTGGAGGTGCTGTGGCCCGGGATCGCGGCGCTTCCGACGATCCTGCCCGCGTGGGTCGGCCTCGGCACCGGCGAGCTGATCTGCTTCACCATCTTCTGGCTCATCCAGCTCGCGATCGTGCTGCGCGGAATGGAATCGATCAAGTTCCTCGAGACGTACGGCTCGCCGTTCCTGCTCGTGATCGGGATCGCGCTGCTCGCGTGGGCGTACGTGAAAGCCGGTGGCTGGGGACCGATGCTGGACAATCCCGCTCCGACCGCCGACAGGACCGGTCCCCCGCTCGGAATTCTCGGCGCCGGCTTGACGTCGGCCGTCGCGTTCTGGGGCACCATGGCGCTCTCGATTCCCGACTTCTCGCGCTACGCCAGGTCGCAGCGCGATCAGGTGGTGGGGCAGGCCGTCGGACTGCCGGTGACGATGGCGCTGTTCGCCTTCATTGGCGCCGCCGTCACCAGCGCCACGGTGGTGATCTTCGGTACGCGCATCTCGGATCCGGTCGCGCTGCTCGCGCGCATCGGCGGCCCGGCGATGGTGATCATCTCGATGATCGGGCTCACGATCGCGACGTTGACCACCAACATCGCCGCCAACGTAGTGTCGCCGGCGAACGCGTTCAGCAACGTTTCGCCGAGCCGGGTCTCGTTCCGCAAGGGCGCGCTGATCACGGCCGTGATCGGCGTGCTGATGTTCCCGTGGAAGCTGTACAACGACGCGGCCGCTTACATCTTCACCTGGCTGATCGGCTACGGCGCGCTGCTCGGCCCGGTCGCCGGAATCATGATCGCGGACTATTTCCTTATCCGGAACCGCGTGCTGCGGCCGGACGCGCTGTTCCTGCGCGGCAGGCAATACGAGTACACCGGCGGCGTGAATCTCGTCGCCGTCGTCGCCTTGCTGGCCGGAGTGCTCCCGAATCTCCCGGGTTTCCTCGAAGCGCTGGGAGCGATCGACGCGCCCGGCTGGGCGACCGCGGTGTATCAATGGGCATGGTTCGCCGGCTTCGCGATCTCAGCGGTGGTGTACCTCATCGGCATGCGGGTGTTCTACCCCGGCCACAGGGTCGTCGGGCCGCCGGCGCTGGCGGACACGCTGGTGTTCTCGAGCCGGACAGGGCAGGCGACCAGCACGAAGACCGGGGAGGAGCAGGTACCGTGACTAGTGACTGGTGACTAGTGACTAGTAACCGCCTCAAGGCAGAGGAGCGAACGACTACCGTGACTGGTGACTGGTGACTAGTGACTAGTAACCGCTTGACAGCAGAGGAGCTCGACAGGAATTTCGCGGACATCGCGCCGCCGCTCACGCCGGACGCGGCGCTGGTGGAATCGTCGAAGTGCCTGTTCTGTTACGACGCGCCCTGCACGATCGCCTGCCCGACGCACATCGACGTGCCCGCGTTCATCAAGAAGATCATGACGGGGAATCTCACCGGCTCGGCGCGGGTGATCCTCGACGCGAACCCGATGGGCCACTCGTGCGCGCGCGCCTGTCCCGTCGAAGTGCTGTGCGAGGGCGCGTGCGTGCTGAACGACCGCGACGAAGAGCCGATCAAGATCGCGCTGCTGCAGCGGTACGCGACCGACCACGTGCTGGCACACGACCTCAAGCTTTTCTCGCCGGGCGTGGACAACGGCTACCGGGTGGCGATAGTGGGTGCGGGTCCCGCCGGGCTGTCGTGCGCGCAGGATCTGCGGCGCTGGGGCTACGCCGTGACGATCTTCGAGGCGCATCCGGATCCCGGCGGGCTCAACACGTACGCGATCGCCGAGTACAAGATGCGCCCGCCGACCGCGCTCGCGGAGGCGAAGAAGATTCTCGAGCTGGGCGTGGAGCTGCACACTAACGTCGTGATCGGGCGCGACATCCCGTTCTCCGATCTCGAGCGCGACTTCGACGCGATCTTCGTCGGCGTGGGCGTCGGCGCCACGCGCGCGCTCGGCATCGCCGGAGAGGAGCTCGCCGGTGTGCAGGACGCGCTGTCGTTCATCGAGCACCTCAAGACGCATCCGTACTCCGACACGAAGGTCGGCAACGACGTCATCGTTGTCGGCGCGGGCAATACCGCGATCGACGCCGCGACCCAGGCCAAGCGGCTCGGCGCCGGGCGCGTGACGATCGTGTATCGTCGCGGCGAGGATGAGATGCCCGCGTATCTGTACGAGTACGAGCTGGCCAAGCGCGACGGCTGCGAGTTCCGCTTCCTCACGGTCCCCAAGCGCGTGCTGGGCGACGGCGCGATCACCGGCCTCGAGTGCGTTCGCGCGGAGTTGGCCCCGCCCGATGCGCGTGGGCGGAGATCGCCCGTCGAGATTCCGGGGAGCGAGCACGTGATCCCGTGCGACATGCTGCTCAAGGCGACCGGCCAGCTTCCGCGCGACGAATTCGCGCGCGACGCGGGCCTTACGATCGAGGGGGGCGAGATGACCAGCTCCAAGCCCCACGTCTTCGTCGGCGGCGACGCCGCGAGCGGCGGCGCCGAGATCGTCAATGCCGCCGCCGAAGGCAAAGCCGCGGCCGCGCGCATTCATGCATTGCTGTCTTCGGCTTTGGCGGTTGCGTGAGCACTGGTGTGCGCGCGGGCGAGCCCCGGGATGGTCTTCGGCCGCTACGCGCGCAAACTACGCGCGCTAAGACGCGGCCTGCGACCACCCCGGGGCCCGCCCACGCCAGGCCGTGGTCACACCCGCCGACAAGAGCGCGCGCATTGATGCCGCGGCCGCGGCTGTTCGCGCGAGACGCACAAACGGCGGCCCGACGCAGCCGGAACTACACGGCTGCGCTCGCCCTCGCGGGTACGCCTGCCCGGTCTGGATCCAGCCAGGGCGGAGGCGGCCTGGTCCCCACAGGCCGCGTCTTAGCGCGCGTAGTTTGCGCGCGTAGCGGCCGAAGGGGGCCAAGCCACCTCCGCCCCGGGAGAAATGATGGCTGACCTGACCGTCAACTTCGCCGGCATAAAGTCGCCGAATCCGTTCTGGCTCGCGTCGGGCCCGCCGACCAACACGTACGGACAAATCGCGAAGGCGTTCGACGTGGGCTGGGGCGGCGCGGTGTGGAAGACGGTCGGTGAGCCGATCATCAACGTGTTCTCGCGGTACGGCTCGATCGACCTCGGCATCCATCGCATGATCGGGTTCAACAACATCGAGCTCATCAGCGACCGCCCGATCGAGGACAACCTGCGCGAGATCGCCGTGGCCAAGCGCAACTACCCGGACAACGCCGTCATCGTCTCCCTCATGGTGGAGAGCAGGCGCGAAGCATGGCACGACATCGTCAAGCGGACGGAGGACACGGGCGCCGACGGAATCGAGCTGAACTTCGGCTGCCCGCACGGGATGAGCGAGCGCGGGATGGGCGCGGCGGTCGGGCAGGTGCCGGAGTACACCTGCGATATCGTGGGTTGGGTGAAGGAAGTGTCGCGCATTCCGGTGATCGTCAAGCTGACGCCCAACGTCACCGACATCACGTTCATCGCGCGCGCCGCTGTCCAAGGCGGGGCCGACGCGCTGTCGCTCATCAATACGATCAACTCGATCGTCGGCGTTGACTTGAACACCTTCACGCCGCTGCCGGACGTCGGCGGCAAGTCCAGCCACGGCGGGTACTGCGGGCCGGCGGTGAAGCCGATCGCGCTCAACCTGCTGTCCGCGACCGCGAGCGATCCGGCGGTGAAGATCCCGATCTCGGGCATTGGCGGGATCTCCACGTGGCGCGACGCCGCCGAGTTCATCGCGCTCGGCGCGACGACGCTGCAGGTGTGCACCGCGGTGATGCACTACGGCTTCCGAATCATCGAAGACCTCACCGACGGACTGTCGACGTGGATGGACGAGAGCGGGATCGCGAACATCGAGGAGCTGCGCGGGCGCGCGCTGCCGAAGGTGACGAAGTGGGAGAACCTCGATCTCAACTACCACGTCGTCGCGTCCATCGATCAGAGCAAGTGCATCAAGTGCGAGCTGTGCTGGACGGCGTGCGAGGACGGCGCGCACCAGGCGATCCGCCGTTTCCCGCGCGTGAACGGCGGGCCCGTTGTCGAGATCATCGAGGAGGCGTGCGTGGGCTGCAACCTGTGCGCGCAGGTGTGCCCGGTGCAGGGTTGCATCTCGATGCAGCGGGTGCCGAACGACTATCCGCCGGTCACCTGGAAAGATTTCACGGCCGGCAACGGCGTCCTGGCCCCGCGCTCCGAACACTTCCACACGGCCACGTTCAGCTCCGCGCCCAAGTCGGGCTGAACTGCCCGGCGCGCTTCGCGCGCCGGGTCGGGGCAGGCATCGGGGCCGGGCGCCGGCCCTACGCTCGCAAACTGCGCTCGCTAAGACGGGCCGGCCGCCCGACCCCGATGCCCGCCCCGACCTTCACTGCAAGCGCCCGCAGTTTCTCTCCTTCTCGCCGCGGTTTGCCCGTGGACGATGCATCGGGGAGAGGTCGTCGCGCGGTGCCTGGATGCCGGATTTGGATGCGCGCACGCTGAGAGCTGCAAGTCGAGCGCGCAGTCTCCCGCCCGCGGCTTCAGCTCCGGTGTGGGGACTCGCGCCCGGTGCCCGCCGAAGGCCGCGTCTTAGCGCGCGCAGTTTGCGCGCGTAGCGGCCGGAGCGCGGGTACCGAGGCCGAGTCCCCACGAGCCGAGGTCCCGAGCCACGGTCAAACTGAGGACCTCGGCTAGATTCCGCCGCAAGATGATGATCACGCGGGCATACCTACGATGACGGACATGCAGGCACAGGCTGATAAAACTCTCCTCGATGAGGAGACTCGCGCGATTGTCAGGATCTCGGCGGCCATCGCCGGGGGGAGCGAAGCCGATGTCCGGCGGGAGCTGGAGGCCGGTGCGCGCGTGGCGTCGCGTGTGGTCATCGACGAAGTCATTCTGCAGTCGTATCTGTTCGCCGGTTTTCCGCGCGCGCTCAACGCCGCTCGCGCCTGGCGAGCTGTCGGCCCGCCGGCGCCAGCGCGTGCTACAGAGCCTGCCGCCGGTGACCGGGTGGACGGATGGCGGGCGCGCGGCGAGGAAACCTGCCGGATCGTGTACGGCGACTCGTACGAGAACCTGCGCGGCAACATCCGCGCGCTGCATCCGGATCTCGACGAATGGATGATCGTCGACGGCTATGGCAAAGTCCTCGCTCGCGCAGGGCTCGACCTCAAGCGCCGGGAGCTCGCCGTCGTAGCTGCGTGCGCCGCGACTGGGCAGCAACGCCAGCTCCATTCGCACCTGCACGGGGCGCTCAACGCGGGCGCTACCGAGCCGGAGATCTCCGCGACCCTGGACGCTATCTCGGACCTGGTTCCGGCCGGCGACGTGGCCGGGTACCGGCAGCTCCTCGAGAAGATCCACGCGAAGCGCGTCTGAATGGCGGGCAGCTAGAGATGTTCATCGACAAGACCGTCATCCACATCGAGGCCGGCACCGGGGGATCCGGGTGCACGTCCTTCCGCCGCGAATTCCGCGTGCCGCTGGGCGGACCGGATGGCGGCGACGGCGGCCGCGGCGGCGACGTCATCATCAGGGGCGACGCGAACCTCGCGACGCTGCTCGACTACACGTATCGCGACCGGTGGAGCGCCGAGCGCGGCGAGCACGGCATGGGGAGCAACAAGACCGGCCGGTCGGGGAAGGATGTCGTGCTGCCCGTTCCTCCAGGGACCACGATCCGGGACCAGCGTACCGGCGAGCTGCTCACCGAGATTCTCGAGGACGGGCAGACGTTCGTGGCCGCGAAGGGCGGGCGCGGTGGCAAGGGGAACACTTTCTTCGCGACGGCCACGCACCAGTCGCCGCGCGAGTGGCAGCCGGGCGAGGAAGGTGAGGTCTGCACGATCGAGCTCGAGCTCAAGCTCATCGCGGACGTCGGGCTGGTGGGACAGCCGAACGCCGGCAAGTCCACGCTGCTGTCCGTCATTTCGGCCGCGACCCCGAAGATCGGCGACTATCCGTTCACCACGCTCGCGCCCAACCTCGGCGTGGTGCAGCTGTCGGATCATCGCACGTTCGTGGTCGCCGACATCCCGGGGATCATCGAGGGCGCGCACGAGGGGAAAGGCCTCGGCCTTCAGTTCCTCCGGCATATCGAGCGCACGCGGATCCTCGCGTTCCTGATTCCGATCGACAGCATGGATTGGCAGGCGGAGTACGACCAGCTCCGCGCCGAGATCGCGGCGTACTCGGAGGAGCTGTCGCGCAAGCCGCATTGCGTGGTCTTCACCAAGCTCGACATCATCGGCGAGGACATGGTCCCCGAGCTGGACGCGCCCGACGCGTTCGGGGTGTACTCGATCAGCGCGGCGGGCAGGACCGGTCTCGAGCATCTGCTCGCGGCGTGGTGGTCGCAGCTCTTGTCGATGCGCAAGGCCACCGAAAAGCGCGACGACATTGCGGAGCTGCCGTGAGGCGTTCGCGGCTTCGTGGCTCGGGG
>JBBEBQ010000022.1 GCA_040882285.1 Gemmatimonadaceae bacterium | reverse complement strand
CCCCCTCACAGGTCGTCCTGCTGAAAAAACGAAATCGCGGTCGTTCCGTACCTTCGCGCGTCCGGGTCGCCGGGCAGCGCCAGTCGGGAATCGTGCTCGATCCCCAGCAATTTGGCAAACGGCTTCTCCAGCCAGAGCGCGGCGAGCTTCGTCGCGTCGTCGCCGCCGTACGGCGGATCGGCGAAGGCGACGTCGAATTCACCCGCGCCCACTCCGCGCAGAAACGTAAACACGTCCTGCCGGTGCCGCACGGCCGAGCTGCCGGCGCCGAGCGTTTCCACGTTCTGCTGGAGCACGGCAAACGTTTTCGCGTGCCGCTCCACGAAGTGGGCGACTGCCGCGCCGCGCGACAGTGCTTCCAGCCCCAGCGCGCCCGAGCCGGCGAACAGGTCGGCGACTTCAGCCCCGACGAGGTGCGGCTGGACGATGCTCATCCACGCTTCGCGCACGCGATCGAGCGTCGGACGAACATCCTTGCCGGGCGGCGCCGCGATTCGCCGTCCGCGCCACCGGCCGGCGATGATCCGCATCTAGCGCGACGGCGCGAAATCGAGCAGCCGCGCCTGGAGCCGGCTCGTTCCCTGGTATTCGTCGCGCTCGATCCGGTACACGACGTCGATCGCGCCGCCCGGTGCGATCTCGCCCGCGCGGTCGGCGAAGCCCCAGCCGATGGCTTCGAGCGCGGATCCGCCGGCGTCGAGATACAGCTTCAATCCCTCGTGCTTGAGCGTGCGCGGCGGCGACTTGAGCCGCACTCCGCGCGACAGGAAGACCGGCGACGGGTTCCCGATTCCAAACGGCTCGAAGTGCCGGATCAACGACTCGAGCGCGTCGGTGGCCTCGGCGAGCGGCATCTCCAGATCCACCCGTAGCTGGCCGAGCAGGTCGTCCGGCTCGAGCGCCGCGCGCGCAACCTCGTTGAAGCGCTCGGTGAACGCGTCGAGCCGGGAGCGGTCCAGCGTCACGCCGGCGGCGGCCTTGTGGCCGCCGAACTTCTCCAGCAGATCGGCGCATTCGACCAGCCCCGCGTGGAGGTTGAACGCCGGGATCGAGCGGCCCGATCCTTTGCACACGGTCGCGCTGGAGGAGATCATGATCGTCGGACGCCCGAACTCTTCGACGATTCGCGAGGCGACGATTCCGATGACGCCGGGATGCCAGCCGTCGCGCGCCAGGACGATCCCGAACGTCTCGCCGAGGTCGCGGCGGACCACTTCCTCGCGGGCTTCCTCGAGGGTGGCGCGATCGATCTCCTGCCGCTTGCGATTGAGTTCCTCCAGATCGCGCGCGATCACGTTCGCTTCGTGCTCGGTCTCGGTCATCAGCAGCTCGACGCCGCGGATCGCCGCGCCCAGCCGCCCTACGGCGTTCAATCGCGGGGCGAGGATGAAGCCGACCCGGCCGGCGGTGATCTGCTTTCCACTCAAGCCCGACGCCTGCACCAGTGCCCGGAGTCCGACGTTGCGCGTCTCCTGCAGCAGCTTCAGGCCGAGGCGGACGAAGACGCGGTTCTCCCCGCGCAGCGGCGCGATGTCGGCAACGGTCGCCAGCGCGACGAGATCCAGCATCTGCCAGACCTGGTTCTCGCCCCTTCCCATCTCCCGCGCGAGCGCCAGCGCGAGCTTGAAGACGACGCCGACGGCGGCCAGGTCCTTGTCGGGGTAGCCGCAGCCCGGCCGCTTCGGGTTCAACACCGCCAGACAGTCCGGCAGCGCGGACCCCGGCAGGTGATGGTCCGTGACGATCACGTCGATTCCGGCAGCGCACAGATCTTTGATAGGCTCGACCGCGGTGGTCCCACAGTCGCACGTGACGACGACTTTTGCACCCGCGTCGATCGCGGCCTTCACGCCCGCCGCGCTCAGATCGTAGCCATCCTGCAAGCGCTTCGGGATGAACGGCTGCGCGCGGCCGCCAAGGTGGAGGATCGTGCGGGTGAGCAGCGTAGTGGAAGAGATGCCGTCCACGTCGTAGTCGCCGTGCACGAACACCAGCTCCTGCTCGCGGATCGCGCGCGCGAGCCGGGCGACCGCCTTGTCGAGATCGAGCATCGTGAGCGGATCGTGCAGCTGATCCAGCCGCGGACGGAGGAAGGTCCGCGCCGCGCCCGATGCGCTATAGCCGCGGGCGCACAGCAGGCGGCAGACGAGCGGAGGGAGGTTGAGATCGGCCGCCAGCGCCGCGACTTCTTCCGGATTCGGCTCCTCGGCGATGATCCAGCGGAGCTTTCTGCGGGGGCGGGGAACGGCAGGGACGACTGCTGAGGTCATCCCTTAAAGATAGATGACCCTGCGCGTTGGAGAGTCCGATTTCATTGCACTGGAATCCAAGTTTGGAGTGTGGCAGTTCGGAGGGTGGCAGTTAGGAGTTGGTAGCCGGCAGTGTACTCCTCACTGTCTCACTCCTGACTGCAACACTCCGAACTTGGATTCCGTCAGCCCTCTAACCGGGGTAGAGCAGCACCCCGCAGCCTTCACACACTTCAATAGTTCCATTCGCCGTCATCACGTTCCGCCGCTGCATCGGAACCGCCGTGTCGCAGTTCCCGCACGTCATTCCGCGCAGCGGATACAGCGCGTTCTCCCGCCGGCTCCGGATCCGATCGTACTTGTGCAGCAGCCCGCGATCCACCTTGGCCGCTTTGTCCGCGCGCTCGGCCCGTGCATCCTTGAGCTCCGACTCGAGCGCGGTCTGCTCGGCGGCGATCTCATCGCGCGCGCTCGCCTGCTCCGCTTCCGCCGCGGCCAGCGCCGCGCGGGTGCGCTCGACGTCCGCGCGCATGGTCTCCATCCGCCGTCCCATCGCCGCCAGCTCGCTCTCGTCTTCGGCAACCAGCCGCCGCGTGGTCTCGACCTGCGACATCGCCGCGGTCGCCTCCTTCATCTTCTTGATCGAGTCCAGCTGGGCGAGGTTCCGCTCCTGCTGCTTCTTGTGCAGCTCGACCCGCGCCTGGATGTCGCGCTGCCGCTGCTGCTCGCTCTCTATGGACGCTTCGGTCCGCTGCACGGCGTCGGCCGCCTGCTGCCGTACGCGGTCGAGGTCGCGCAGCCGCGGCGCGAGCGCCGCGAGCTTCTGCTCGATTCCGGAGATGCGGTTGTCGCCCGCCTGCAACGCGAGCAATTCGTCGATGTTCGGGTGCATCATTCTCTCTCAGGCGCTGTTTTACGGCGAACGCGGAAGGCCTTGTACCGCGTCCGTCTCAAGCTGTTGAGCTCGTCGCGCAGCTCCTGCTTGAGCTTCATCAATTCGTCCTTCTGATCCGCCCTCGCGAGCGGCAAGGTAGCGTCGATCTCCAGCATCTTTTCGTCCAGCTCCCGCACCCGTATCGCCGTGAGGCTGTCCTCCACCGTGCGCTGCGGGTCGATCTGCGCGCCGCGCTCGGACAACAGTTCCTCGATCACCGCGACGTCCGTCACCGGCAGTCCTTCCGCCAGCTGCTGCACCGGCGTGTCCTCTTCGGATTCGAGCAACCGGGAGAAAATTCGCCGGTACCGCCGGTCCCTGAAGCTCTCGAGTCCCACCTTCTCGGCGATCTCCGCCACGCGCGAGCGCTGCTGCAGCATCGCGCGGATCAGCTCCCGCTCCGCCGAGCTGCCGATCGCGGTGTGCGGTTCGCGCCGATCTCCGCGCGGGCCGCGGGCCGAAACCGTCTGCCCGATGTCGGGCTCCGGCCGTGACTCGGACGGCGGGCCCGCGGGCCGCTCCCCGCGGCGCGCGGGAGACTCGACTTCGCGCTGGAGGATCGCCCGGTCCACGCCGGATGCCTCGCTGGCGCGCGCGAGGTACAGGTCGCGCATGATGGGGTCGGACGCCGCGCGGATGGTCGGCAGGAGCCGGTCGAGTGCTCGTCGCTTCTTGTGCAGCTCGCTGAACGCTCCGACGCGTTGCAGGATCTGAACTTTGCGCTCGAAAACGTCTATCGCAGCGGCGATCTCGCGCTCCAATCCGGCGGCGCCCTCGCGCCGCACGAACGTGTCGGGATCGTCACCTTCCGGGAGCGTGACCACGCGCACGCCGAATCCCTGGCGCAGCAGCTCGTCGCCCGACCTGAACGTCGCGGCCAGACCGCCGCGGTCGTTGTCGTACAGCAGTACCGCGTTCTTCGTGTACTTGCGGATCAGCGTGACCTGGGCGTCGGTGAGCGCGGTTCCCATCGGAGCGACGCCGGTCCGCACACCGGCGGCTATCAGTCGCACGACGTCAAAGTAACCCTCGACGACCAGGACACGGTCTTCCTTCCTGATCTCGTTCTTCGCCCAGTTGAGCGCGTACAGCAGCTTCCCCTTGGAGAACACCGGGGAATCCGGCGAGTTCAGGTATTTCGGCTCCGCGTTGCCCAGCACCCGCCCGCCGAATCCCACGTGCCGCCCCATCGCGTCGAGGATCGGAAACATGAGCCGGTCGCGGAAGCGCGGACGCGGCTCGGTGCCTTCCTCGCGCTGCACCAGCAGCCCCGTGTCGAGCATCCGCGCGTCGTCGAATCCGAGCGTGGAGAGATACGTGCGCATGAGTCCTATCTCGGACGGCGCGTACCCGATGCCGATCTCCTGCGCCAGCTCGCGCGGGATCGCCCGGCTCTCGAGATATTCCCGCGCGTTCTTCGCGCGTGGATCGTCCCACAGCATCGAGCGGAAGTACTCTGCCGCGGCCGCGTTGATCTCCCAGTAGGGCTCGCGCGCGTCCGGCCCCTCGCGCCGCGTGTCGACTTCCTTCACCTCGACGCCGGCCTTCTGCCCAACTATGCGCACGGCTTCCGGCCACTCGACGCCGAGCCGCTTCTGCACGAACCGGAAGACGTCGCCGCCCTCGTGACACACGAAGCAGTAGAAGATTCCCTTGCGTGGCGAGACGGAGAAGTTGCGGTGCGTTCCCTGGTGAAACGGGCACGGCCCGCGGTAGTCGGCGCCAGTCTTCTTGAGCTTCACGTATTCGCCGATGATCTGCACGACGTCCGCGGCTTCGCGGACCTGCTCGACGACTTCGTCCGGGATCAAGCGAGCTCCGCGATGGTGACGCCCGCGCCGCCTTCGTTCCACGCGCCGAGCCGGAAGCCCGCCACGCGCGGCTCCTTCTGGAGCATCTCGTTCACGCGCTCGCGCAACGCTCCGGTCCCCTTGCCGTGAATGATCCGCAGCACCTTCAGGTCGGCGAGGACGGCGCTGTCCACCGCCTGCATCACGACCTCCTCGACCTCGTTCGCGCGCAGTCCGCGCAGGTCCACTTCGGTCAACGCGTGAACTTCCGGAATGTCACCGCGGATCGGGACCTTCTCGCCGGCGACGAGCTGGATCGCCGCCCTCCGGATGCTCTCGCGCGGAACGTTCAGCTTGATGGAGCCGAGTGCGACCACCGCGTCGTCCTCGCGCAGCTCGAGCAGCTTCGCGGTGCGGCCGGCGAAAGTGCCGAGCTCGACGAGGTCGCCGGGCTCCGGCACGCCCGCGGGCCGGCCGGGTTGAGCTTCCCCGCCGGCGTCTTCGCTCTCGAGCCTCTCGAGCGCCGCGGCCTCTTCCCCGGCGAGCTGCTCGATGTTGCGGCGCGCGAGCCGGGCGGCGTCTTCCACAGCCGCGGCCGAGGTCGCGCGCAGCTCGCGGATAGTCTCTTCGACGGCCGCGCGCGCATCCAGCAGGTGCTTGCGCGCGGCGCTCCGGCTCTCCTTCTCGATTTCGCGCTCGCGCTCGCGCACTCTCCCCTCCCGCGCGGCGACGTTCGCGAGCCGCTCCCGCGCCTCGGCCGCGATCTCCGCCGTCTCGGCGTCGCGCTCGGCGAGCTTCGCGTCCCGCTCCTGCAGCTCGGTCAAGAGAGCGTTGGTGTCGCGCTCGCCCTTCGGCAGGCGCTCTTCCGCCGCGTCGAGAACGTTGCCGGGAAGATCGAGCCGTCGGGCGATGCTCAGACCGTACGAGCGGCCGGGAATTCCTTTCACCAGGCGATACGTGGGAGCGAGCCGCGCGGCGTCGAACTCGAGCGAAGCGTTCACCACTCCCGGCACGGACGTCGCCAGCTCCTTGAGCGCGCCCAGGTGGGTGGTGGCGAGCGTGAAAGTGCCGCGCCGGGTCAGCTCCTCGAGGATTGCTCCGCCCAGCGCCGCGCCCTCCATCGGGTCGGTCCCGGAGCCCAGCTCGTCGATGAGGACCAGCGACCGCGGCGTGGCGCCGCGCAGGATCTCGGCGAGGTTCTTCACGTGCGCGCTGAACGTCGAGAGACTCGCGGCGATGGACTGCTCGTCTCCGATGTCCGCGAAGAGGTCGTCGAACAGCGCCACGCGGCTGCCGTCGGCCACCGGCGCCGGAATCCCCGACTGAACCATCGCCGAAAAGAGTCCCACCGCCTTCAGCAGGACCGTCTTCCCGCCGGTGTTGGGGCCGGACAGCAGCAGCGTGCGCTCGTCGGGCTCCATCTCGAGACTGAACGGCACGACGTCGATGCGCTGCGCCAGCAGCAGCGGGTGGCGGCCGGCCACGATGGAAAACCCTTCGCTTTCTGCCGCGATCTCCGCCGCGGCGCAGTCGAATTCCGTGGCAAAGCGCGCGCGGGCGTACAGCGAATCCAGCTCCACCAGCGCGTCGAGCGCGGACACGACCTGCGCGGCGAGCGGACGGACGCGCTCGGTCAGCTCGCGGAGAATCTTGTCGATCTCGCGCAGCTCTTCGCCCTGCAACTCCCGGATCCGGTTCCCCGCCTCGATCGCCGCCGGCGGTTCGACGAACAGCGTCGCGCCCGTTGCCGAGGTGTCGTGCACCAGGCCGCGAATGACGTTGCGCGCGTCGCGGCGCACTGGGATCACGTACCGGCCGTTGCGGATCGTGACGGACATGTCGGCCACCCGCTGGTGCGGCGCGAGCGATCGCATCGCGTTCTCCAGCACGCCGAGCAGGCTCTCCTCGGCGCTTCGCAGCTCGCGCCTGAGGCGGCGGAGTGCGGGCGATGCGTCGTCGCGGATCTCGCCGTCCTCCGAGACGGCTTTCTCGATCGCGCTCTCGATCGGCTGCGCGCTGAGCAGCCGCGGGATGAACCCGTCCAGCACCGCGCGGGCGATCGCCGGACGCTTGTCGTCGCGCAGGGCGGCGATGGTGCGGCGGGAGCTGCGCAGGAGAATCGCGAGCGAGAGCAGCGACGCCGCGTCGAGCGACGTTCCCACTACGCGCAGGCGCCCGGCGGGCACGCGCACGTCGGGGATGGACTCGGGATCCCAGCGGAGGTCCCCGCTCATCAGCGAGCGCATCGCCTGGACTCGCTCGTGCTCGGCCTGGATCCAGGCGCGGTCCGCGGACGGCGCCGATGCGCGCACGCGCTCCGCGCCGAGCGCGGAAGAGGCGCGGCCGGCGACGACCTCGAGGACGGCGGGAAACTCGACTACCGAGCGACCGTGGAGGTTCATTTGAACGGCCCTGCGTCCTGCGTCCTGCGTCCTGCGCGCAAACTGCCTAAAGCAAAAACCCGGGCTGACGATCCTCTCGTCCGCCCGGGTCTCGACCCGTCATTAGCTGTCGTGCGCGTGTGAAGCGGTGTCACCCCTGCTTGGCGAGCTCCTCGCGGGCTATTGCGTTGATGCGGGAGCCTTCAGCACGACCCTTGAACCCTGGAGCGACCTTCCCCATCACGGCTCCCATCTGAGTTGCGCCGCCCGCGATTGCCGCGCGAACGGACTCTCGTATCTCGTCGTCTCCCACCTGCTCGGGCAGGTACTTCTGGAGGGCGTCGACCTCCGCCCGCTCCTTCGCGGCGAGATCTTCACGCGCGCCCTTCGTGTACATCTCGATCGACTCGCGGCGCTTCTTGATTCCCCGCTGGAGCACCTCGACTACGTCTTCGTCGCTCGGCTGCCGCTGCAGCTCGATGCGCCGGTTCTTGATCTCCGACAGAACGGTGCCGAGCAGCAGCACCCCTGGTTTGTCCTGCGCTTTTCTCGCGGCTACGAGGTCGCCCTCGAGTCGCGCTTGCAGCTGGGACATCTCAGACGTGACGCGTCCGCCGATTCTTCCGGATCGCGGTGTTCATCTTGCGCTTCCGTCGCTCGCTGGGCTTTTCGTAATGGCGATGCTTTCTGAGATCGGCGAGGATACCAGCCTTCTCGCACTTCTTCTTGAAGCGCTTGAGGGCCCGCTCGAAGTTCTCATCTTCGTGGATTATGACTTCCGACAAACTCTAACTCCCCCCTTCTTGGCGTTTGCGCGCCGGCTTGGGATAGACTGATAAACTTAGTCACGCAACGGGCTTAAGGCGAGTTTGGGTTTCCGGTTGCCGGATTTGGCTGGCTTCGGTCGGTGGTCGGAACGGCACATGGGCTGTCTGCGGCGGCTACGCGCGCAAACTACGCGCGCTAAGACGCCGCCTTCGACAGCCCATGGCCCGTTCCGACTGGCTGCCATATTCCAACCGAAAAGCGCCCCGGTAGCACAACTCGTGGAGCCGTTGCGTGAAGGTTCCCGTCCCCACCGCTGGCGCGCACCCACCAAAGTGGCGCCGTGCAGTTCCGCCCCTTCCCCAAAACCGCGGTTTAGCACGTACTGGAGTCTCGAGTGCACGTGCCGGCGTCCGCATGCCACGGAGCCCGTGCTAGGTCGCTCGCGGTGGGCTCGTCCCGCCCAAGGCGGCGTCTTAGCGCGCGTAGTTTGCGCGCGTAGCCGCCGAGGCGGGACGATCCCGCCGAGCGAGACCTAGCCCGGCGGCCACGTGAGCTTGCGTCCGCCGAGCACGTGCAGGTGAAGATGGAAGACGCTTTGGCCGCCATTCCCATTGGTGTTGATCACCGTGCGGTAGCCGCTGTCGGCCACGCCGGCGTCGCGCGCGATCTGCGCCGCCATCAGCGCGAGCGCGCCCGCCATCGCCGGGTCCTCCACGTCATTGAGCGACGACACGTGCTCCTTGGGAACCACCAGCGCATGAAATGGCGCCTGCGGATCGGCATCCGTGAAAGCGAGGCAGTCGTCGTTCTCGGCGATGATATCCGATTCGACTTCGCGTCTGATGATCCGGCAGAAAAGGCAGTGCTCAGACATGACCGTTCGTGGAATGTGCTGTCGCGGCGCGCGCAATGGCTGCGGCGGCGACGCCGGCAGTCTCAAATCGTAACGTCGTCGCCCCCAGAGTAACAGGGCTGAAGCCGGATTCGACGAACGCGGCGCGCTCGTGCTCCTCGATTCCGCCCTCGGGCCCGAGCGCAATGACGACGGGTGCAGACAACGTCGCCGACAGTATCGGGGAACCCCCGACATCGAGCAGTATGCGCGCTCCGGCCGGGGCCGCGGCGATGGCGCGCTCGGGCGGCGCGTCGGGATGCACCTCCGGCAGCCACGCGCCGCGCGACTGCAGCAGCGCCGAGATCATCCGCGCGCGCAGCTTGGCGAGAAACATCGTGCCCTCGCCGCGCGGCGAGACGCTCTTCGATCGCTGCCATAGCACGGGACGCCAGGAAGTCACGCCAATCTCCGTGGCCTTCTCGCCGAGCCACAGCATTCGATCCCGATCCCCGATCGGCGCCATGAGATGAATCGCCGGCAGCGGCTCCATGGTTTCTGCTTCCGTGACGTCCACCGTGACCGAGCCGCGCGCCAGGCGCGCTATCGTCCCGGCGCCGATCAACCCGCGGCCGTCGCGCAGCTCCACCGTGTCGCCGAGCGATGCGCGCACGACACGCAGGTGATTCGCGGCGTCCTCGGCCAGCGTGAGCACCCTTCCGACCTCGAAGGGCTCAGGTACGAAGAGCGCGACACGCGAAGTAGGTGGACGCATGAGGTGACTGGTGACTGGTGACTGGTGACTAGTGACTAGTGACTAGTAACTGCGATCGGCGATCGCGGCCAGGGCGCAGGCCGCAGCACGGAGGACGCAGCGTAGTTCCCCAGTCTCACGGACGGACCACTGCCACTGCGCTCCACCACTCTCCCTCGCTCTCTTCGCTCGTCACCAGCCAGCCAGCCTCCGCCAACTTCTCCAGCATCATTTCGCGCTCCTCGAGCAGAATCCCGCTTAGGATCGCCTCGCCGTCCGGCGCCAGCGCGTCGCGCATCACCGGCAGCAGCTCCAGGATCACCGACGAGAGAATATTGGCGATCACGACGCGCACGGGAGCGATCAGCGGGAGCAGCACCGCCGCGTCGGCCTCGAAGAGATGAACGACAGCGCCGACCTCGTTCCGCGCCACGTTGTCTTCCGCGTTCGCCATCGAGTCGGGATCGATCTCGATCGCGGCCACTCTGCCCGCGCCCAGCTTCGCGGCGGCGATGGACAGCACGGCGCTGCCGGAGCCGAGATCGGCGACGGTGTCGCCCGGACGGATCACGCGCTGCAGCAACGAGAGGCACAGCCGCGTCGTCGCGTGCTCGCCGGTCCCGAACGCCATCGCGGGCTCGATCAGCACGACGATGTCCGGGGCATCGACGTCGATCCACGGCGGCGCGACGGTGATCCGACTCACCGTCTGCGCGCCGACGCTCCCGCGCCACTCGGAGAAATCGGGCGGAGTCACGGTCGTTACATCCACTTCGGCGCCCGGATCCGCCTCCGCCACGCGCTTCCGCAACAGCTCCACGTCTCCATCCAGCGCCAGGTTGGTCACGAGCGTGTCGCCGTCCTCGTGAATGCCCATCGATCCGGCGTCGAACAACGCCGCGACGACTCCAGCGTGATTGCTCCGCGGTCTTACGCGAACCGCGAGGAGCTTCACGCGCCGAGCGATTCCTTAACCTTGTGCCAGAATCCCTTCTCCTGCGGCGCCGGCGCCTTCGAGCGCAGCTCACCCAGCCGCTTTATCAGCTCTTCCTCTTCCGCGGAGAGCGCATCCGGCGTCCAGAGCTGGATCCGCACGTGCAGGTCGCCGACGCCTGAGGCGTTGACTCGCGGCAGCCCGCGGCCGCGGAGGTTGAACTGGTGCCCGCTCTGCGAGCCGGCCGGAATCCGCAGCGAGACCGTGCCGTTCACCGCCGGCACCTCGACGTCGCCGCCGAGCACCAGTTGCGGATAGGTGACAAGCACCTCGCAGAACAGATCTTCTCCGTCGCGCTCGAAGCGCGGATCGTCCTCGACCTCGAAGACGACCAGGATGTCGCCGCGCGGGCCGCCACGCGGACCGACGGTCCCGACCCCGCGAAGCGTCATGTACTGGCCGGTGTCCACTCCGGCCGGCACGCGCACCGTGATCGTCTCGTCATCCCGCACGCGGCCCTCGCCCCGGCACTTCTTGCACGGCGATTCGATCAGCTTGCCCTCGCCGGAGCAGGCGTGACACGGCGAGATGCTCATGACCTGCCCGAAGAACGAGCGCTGCGCGCGGCGCAGCTCTCCCGTTCCGCCGCACGTACCGCACGTCACGGCCTGCGTGCCCGGCTCGGCGCCGGTCGCGGAGCAGCGGTCGCACGACTTCAGCAGCTTGAGCGCGACTTTCTTCTCTACGCCAGTCGCAACTTCCGCCAGCGTCAGTGGAATCGTGATGCGCACGTCCGCGCCGGTGCGCGGACCCGACTGTCCCCTGCCGCCGCCGGCCGCGCCGAAGATGTCGCCGAGCCCGGTGAAGCCGCCGAGGTCGCGCATGAAGATGTTGAGCGCTTCCGAGAGGTCGACGTGATGGAACCCTCCCGCGCCGCGCCGCAACCCCTCCTCACCGTAGCGATCGTACGCCGCGCGCTTCTGCGGATCACGCAGCACGTCGTACGCCTCGGTGATCTGCTTGAACTTCTCCTCGGATTCAGCCGCCCCGTTGTTGCGATCGGGATGGTACTGCATCGCGAGCTTGCGATATGACTTCTTGATCTCGTCGTCGCTCGCCGCGCGGGCGACGCCGAGGACCGAGTAGTAATCAGCCATTTTCGTCCAGTAGATCGGTTACCAGTCTCGAGGTGTGACTCACCAGCGAGATCACCTTCTCGTACGACATCCGCGTCGGACCGATGACTCCGATCACGCCGCTGAGCGGGCCGGCGGTGTACTCCGCGGTCACGACGGTGAAGCTCTCGAGCGCGGGATCGTCGTGCTCGCTCCCAATGGTAATCGATATTCCGGGAACGCCGCTCCGCGTGCGGAGGAGCTTGCCCAATTGCTGCCTCGTCTCGATGAGCGCGACCAGCCGCCGCATCCCCTCGCCGGACGCGAATTCCGGCTGCTCGGCGAGCACCGACGCCTGCCCGAGCACGACGGAGTCCTCATCCACGGGCAGCGCCGACTCGAGGAGCTGATCCGCCTCCTCGATGAACACGTTGAGCAGCTCGCTCACCTCCGGCCGCGCGGTGGCGTCGCGCAGGCGCACTGCGAGCGTCTCTCTTACCTGTGCCAGCGTCAGATCGGTCAGCCGCTCGTTCAGCACTCGCGACACTTCGGCCAGCGCGACATCGGCGATCAAGCCCCGCGTCTCGACGAAGATCGTGCGCATCGTCCCGCCGTCGAGCGTCAGCACCATCAGCAGCCGGTCGGAGCTGAGCCGCACGAGATCGAGCCGGCGCAGGATGCTGCGGTCCAGCCGCGGGCCGAGCGCCACACCGAGCTCCTGCGTGATGACGCCGAGACTCTGCGCAGCGCGGCGGAGGATCTGGTCGATGGCCGAGCCCGCGCCCGAGATGACTGCGGCGAGCTTGCGGTGGTCCGCGGCCGCGACCTTGAGGGGCGGCAACAGCGAGTCCACGTACGACCGGTAGGCGGCGTCGGTGGGGATGCGGCCGGCCGAAGTGTGCGGGTGATAGAGGAACCCCTTCTCCTCGAGGTCGCTCATCGTGTTGCGGATCGTGGCCGGCGACACACCGAGCCCGAACCTCCGCGCGAGCGCGCGGGAGCCCGCGGGCTGGGCGGTCTCCACGTAGCACTGGATGACCGCCTCCAGGACCTTTTTCTCTCTGTCTGACAGCTCTGGTAACGGCATCGGTTTCAAACGTAGGAACGGCTTCGAATACACGTCAAGTTGGTGGCGAGCTCGTCGAGCAGCAGCCATCCGGACGGCGTGAGCCTGAGCTGGCGTTGCTCGGTCGTGCTGCTCGCGATCTGCTCGCCGGCCGCGCCGGGATGGGGTGCTCCGCTGGAGCTACGCCTGCGGCTAAGACGCTCCTGCGGAGCACCCCATTCCGGCGCGGCTCGGCTGACTTGCTGGGCGGCCACCGGCTGAGAAAACGCGGCCCAGCCGCGGTCCAGCCAGGGCTGCAGCTCGACGAGCTCGTCAGCTGCCACGCGCACACCATCGGTTGTACGTAACCCTAGATACACCTGCTCGTTAGATAGGTTCTCCTCATCCAACACTTCAACCTCGGCCACGGGGCTCGCACCGGCGGTCAGGCGCTCGATCCACTCGGCGTACGGCGCCACGTTCCACCACCTGCGGGAGCCGTCGAACGAGTGCGCGGACGGGCCGATCCCGGCGTAGGCGGCGCCGGACCAGTACGACGAATTGTGGCGCGAATTGAGCCCCGGCCTAGCGAAGTTGGAGACTTCGTAATGGTCGTAGCCGGCGGCGCTCAGGGTGTCGTGCGCCAGAAGAAATTCGGCCGCGTAGGCCTCGTCGGCGGCTTCCCGCACTTCCCCGCGGTCGCGCCAGTGTGAGAGCGGAGTCCTCGGCTCGATGGTGAGTCCGTACAGCGAAACGTGCTCTGGATCGAGCGCGAGCGCCGACTCCAGGTCCCGCTTCCAGTCGCGGCCGAGCGAACGAGGAAGAGCGAAGATCAGGTCGAGGGAGATGTTGTCGAAGCCCGCGTCCCGGGCGATCTCCACGGCGCGCGGGATCTGCTCCGCGGAGTGCACACGGTGCATCCAGGACAGGACCACCGGGTCGAACGACTGCGAGCCTAGCGAGATGCGGTTCGCGCCGGCGCGCCGCCACGCGCTCGCGGTTTCCGGGGTGACGTCTTCCGGGTTGGCCTCGATCGTCACCTCGGCGCCCGGCGCGATGGTCGCAACCTCGCTGATCGCGTCGAGCACGCGCGGAAGCGCGGAGCCGAGTTGGGAGGGCGTGCCGCCGCCGAGGTAGACGGTGTCGAGCGGCCAGGCGGCCGTATTCTGCCCGCCCTGCTCCCGCGCCAACATCGCCAGCTCCATCCGCAGCGCCCGCAGGTACTCGTCTACCGGCGTGATTCGGCGCACCGCGATCGAGAAATCGCAGTACGCGCAGCGCCGGGCGCAGAACGGGACGTGAACGTACAGATGGCGTGGGGGCACGTACCAATATACCAGCTACTTGGTGAGGCTCTGCATCAACTGCGGGCCGGGCGTGGCTGCCAGGGTCCCCTTCGGCCGCTATCCCGCCCTACTCGCTTCGCGAGTGGGCACCCGGCAAACTACGCGCGCTAAGACGCGGCCTGTGGGGACCCGGCAGCCACGCCCGGCCGGCAACTACACCTGCCACCGCAGAGTCTCACAAATACGCGCCCTCAGTTGCGGCGATATTCGCCCGAGAAGCCGGCGCTCACCAAACCGCTCAACTCGAGCGCGGTCGTGGCGGACATGCAGTCGCGAAGGGAGAGGTTCGCGCGGTGAGCAACCAGCTCGATAGATGCCGCGCCCTTCCCCAGCGCGTCCCAAACCGCGCGCTCGTTTGCAGTGAAATCGGGAAGTTCGAGCTCCGGCTCGGCCGGGAACCCGGCGAGAGCAAGCGCGTCGTCCACCGTCGCGATCACGTGCGCGCCGTCGCGCAGTAGCTCGTTCGTGCCCGCGCTGTGCGGGCAATCGATCGGCCCTGGAACCGCGGCGACGTTGCGTCCGAGTTCGAGCGCATTCTTCGCCGTGAGCAGCGCGCCGCTCTTGTAACCAGCCTCTACAACTATGGTCACGCGCGCCAGCGCCGCGATGATGCGGTTTCGTCGGGGGAAGCAGCCGCGAAATGCCGCTGTGCCTGCGGCTGACTCCGAAAGCACCAGCCCTGCCTCCGCAATCTGCGCATGCAGTCGCGCGTGGCCTCGGGGATACGGCACGTCCACACCCGTGCCGAGCACGGCTACTGTCTTGCCGCCTACTTCGAGTGCCGCACGATGCGCGCACGCGTCGATACCTCGCGCCATTCCACTTATGACGCATCCACCGGCGCGCGCTATGGCGCTCGCGATCTTGCGTGCTGTCCTGTCACCGTACGCCGTGCAGTCGCGCGTCCCGACGATTGCTACGCGCGGTGCGTCGAGCGTAGAGCGCGCGCCGAGCGAGAAGAGCGCGTCTGGCGCGTTCGGGAGGTCGAGCAGCTCCGCCGGGTATTCCGCGGCTGCGCGAACCCAGGTTGCCGGCTCCGGTCCGTGCGCGCGCTCGCGGGCGGAGGTGCCGAGCTCGGGAGCGGCCACGACGAGCTCGGCTGGGGG
>JBBEBQ010000021.1 GCA_040882285.1 Gemmatimonadaceae bacterium | reverse complement strand
CCGAGATCACGCGGATGGAGGAGGAGCGAAGAGCCGCGGCGTGAGCCGCGGCTTCACTCGGTGAGCACCTTCGGATCGCCGAGGGTCATGTCGCGCACCGCGCTGTCGTGGCCGAGCACGCGGCGGACGAAGTCGGCCCACCAGTCGGCCTGCGGATCGCGGTCGCGGTAGGCGTCCAGCGCGGCCCACGTCTTGTCGTGGATTTGCTGCGCCCTGTCCAGCGCGTCCTCGCGGGAGATCCCTTCGTGCTTCATCGCGCGGCGGCCGATGCGGGCGTGCAGTACTTCGTCCGCCCAGTCGTAGTCGTGGAAGTGGGCCGACAGCTCGTCGCCGGAAGCGCGCGCGGTCTCGTACTCCGAGCGCTTGCCGACTTCCGCGGGCATCAATGATTGCTCGATGCCGTACAGGATGATCTGCCGCTCGAGCGGGGTGGCGTGCAGGTTGAGCCGGAGCGAGAAGCCGACGTTGAGCGGCAAAGCTTTCCAGTCGACCCCACGCGACTGCAGCGCGACAGTGCCCATCATCGCGTGGCGCGCCTCGTCCCAGAGCTGGCGCGAGTAATCCACCTGCAGATCCCAGGGAAGCTCCGGCCGCTCCGTCATGAACGACGCCATCATCTCCGGCACGTCCATCTCCAGCGTGCGCTTGCACAGGAGCGCGAGGTTCTTTTCGTCGTCCGGCACGCCCTCGGCGTTGTACACGACGTGCGGCGGGAAGTTGAAGTTGTACGCGCCGCTGAACCGCCCGTCCCGCCGGGGGTGCATGTCCGGCTGGAACGGCCCGGCTGCACGAGGCGGAGGAAGCTCGCTCCGTCCGGCAGCCGGCTCGCTCGCGCCGGCGATCCCGCGCGTGCCGAGCAGGTACGCGACGAGATGCTCGCGCCAGTGCTCCGCCAGCGCGCCGGCTTTCGGATTGTCCCGCACGAGCGCGGCCAGGCAGCGATCGCCCCAGGCGATGGCGCTCTCGGTCTCGGGGATGGCGGCCCGCAGCAAGCGCACGGTGGGATTGTCCACGAGGTGGTTGGTCTCGTCGAGATGCGAGCGGTACGCGGCCCAGAGCGCCGGCAGCGCGACGCCGTACACGCCCGCGATCAGCTCGACCGTGCCGCGGCTCCGCTTCAACTCCTCGAAGAAAGCGGCGAGTGATTCGTCCGGCGCCTTGTCGAGCGGCGGGACCGGGCTGCGCATCTCGGCGATGCGGCTCCGCAGCGCGTCCGCGTGCGTCGTGCACTCCCACTGGTGGAGCGCGAGGGCGCACTTGACCTCCCACTGCGGTGTCGCGGGCAGATGCGCGACGACAATGCGCGCGATGCAGAGCTCCGCCCACTGGAAGCGCACAAGGCGACGAACGTTGTCGTCGACGGAGTAGCCGATGGTGCCCGCGTCCAGGTAGGAGCTGATTCCGGCCAGCTCGGGGATGTCGTTCGTGGCCGTCATGGTGCGCCTCTGCTATTGAAAAAACCGCTCCGCGTGCTGCATCTTGTGCAGGGATTCGCCTGAGTCTCACTTCGTCCTAAGATATCCTGCATGGCGCCGATGATTCTCTCCAGCCGTAGTTGCCTGGCCTTCGCGCGGCGGGCGGCCTGCGTATCGCTGCTCGCGGCCGCCGCGTGCGAGCGCCCGGCGGACAGCGCGGACGGGACGCGGCCGGCGGTTGCGGCGACCGCGCCGCACGACTCGCTGATCCCGGATGGGCCGCTGGGAATCTCGATCCGCCGCGGCCGCGCCCTCCTCGCCGCGACGCGCGACAGCCTGCCGGAGCACGTCGGCAACCGGCTCAGCTGCACCAACTGCCACTCCGACAACGGGACGCGGCCGAACGTGATGCCCTGGATGGGTGTGTACGGCCAGTTTCCGCAGTACCGCTCGCGCATCGGCGGAATTCAGACCATCGAGGACCGGATCAGCGACTGCTTCGAGCGCAGCATGAACGGGAAGGCGCTGCCGCACGACAGTCCGGCGCTGCGCGACATGATCGCGTATTTCGCGTTTCTGTCGTGGGGACTGCCGACGGGCGCGAGAGCAGCGGGGCAGGGATTGCCGCCGCTGCAGCCGCTGCCCGGAGACACCGCGCGCGGCGCGGCGATTTTCCTGGCGACGTGCGCGCGGTGTCACGGCGTGAACGGCGACGGCGGCATCGGTCCGCCGGTCTGGGGCGACGGGTCGTACAACATCGGCGCGGGGATGGCGCGCGTTCGGACCGCGGCTGCGTTCGTTCGCGCCGCGATGCCGTTCGACGCGCCCGGGACCCTGACCGAGCAGGCGGCGTTCGACGTCGCCGCGTACATCAATTCGCGGCCCCGCCCGGATTTTCCGGGGAAGGAGTTGGACTGGCCGAAGGGCGATCCGCCGCCGGACGTGGCGTACGAGACTCGCGCCGCGGCCGGGAAGCGGCAGCAGGGCGCGGGGCAGGATTAATTACAGGCAGCCACCAACAACAGCGGAGCTCCACATGACAGAGCAGAACTCGGGCCCCGGCGCACGCCGCCATTTTCTCGCGCAGCTCTCCGGCGGGCTCGCGGCGATAGCCGGCATGACGGCGCCGGTCGCCGCGCAGCAGGTCTCCGCGGCGCTCACCGATCCCGACCACGACGCCTGGATGCAGCGCGCCCGCGGCGAGCACCGGGCGCTCTTCCATGCAACGTCGCCGGGAGATGGAGCGGCGATGCTCATGGCGACGAACTTTCTGGACGTGTACGGCTCGGCGTACGGCGCGCTTCGCGACCATGTCTCCGCGGTCATCGGCGTGCACGGCGCCGCGCTGCCGATCGCGCTGAACGACGGCGCCTGGGACCGGTACGAGCTCGGCAAGCGCATCAACGTGAGCGACCCGGACACGAAGGAGCCGGCGAAGCGGAACGTCTTCGCCGTAGGCGGCCCGTATTCCATGGATACGGCGATCGCCCGCGGCATCGTCCTGCTCGTGTGCAACGTGGCGCTGACCCTCACCGCGGGCTCGATCGCGCGAGCGCGCTCGCTGGTCGCGGCCGACGTGTACAATGACCTCAAGAGCTCGCTCATTCCGGGCGCGATACTGGTGCCCGGGCTGGTGGTGGCGATCAGCCGCGCGCAGGAGAAGGGCTTCACTTACATCCGCGCGTCCTGATGGCGGTGGTCGCGCACTCTCCCGGCTTTCTCAAGCTCGTCGAGAGCGTACGTCCCTCGGTGCGCGAGGTGGAGGTGGCCGAGGCGCGGCGCCGTACCGCGGAGGGCGCGATCCTGGTTGACGTGCGCGAGGACAGGGAATGGGACGCGGGCCATGCCCGCGGCGCGATGCACATCGGCAAGGGCGTGATCGAGCGCGACGTCGAGCAGAAGATACCGGACGCCGACGCGGAGATCATTCTGTATTGCGGGGGCGGATTCCGGTCGGCACTGGCGGCGGACTCCCTGAAAAAGATGGGGTACCGGAACGTGGCGTCGATGGCGGGCGGCTGGCGGGCGTGGGAGGCGGCCGACGGCGAGATAGAGTCGGGTAAGGGCTAACTACCACATAGAACTGATAAGCCGCGAGCGGCCAGCGGGAAGCTGCCAGCTACGAGTCGCGGGCGATGTTTACCTTTCGGGCACATCGACCGGCGACTCGGGTATGAATTCAGACTGGTCCGCTTACTGCGTTTGAGGAGTTGACCGGCCCGGAATACCTTTCGGAGCCCGTGAATCGACAGCTAATAGCCAACAGCCAATAGCCAACAGCCTACTATGACCAAGACTTTTCTCGGTTTTGCCCTTGCCGGAGCGATCGGCGCGATGCTCGTCCCGAGCGATGCCGCCGCGCAGAGCGCGTGGCGGACGATCCACAGCGACTCGCGGATGACCGTGGCGCTCGATACCAGCAGAGTTCGCACGTCCGACGAGGGATCGCACATCGTGTTCGTGCGCTGGGATTACGCTACCGCGCGTCGCGCGGAGAGCCGCCGCAACTACACGCGCATGGTGCAGCAAGTCCAACTCAAGTGCTCGCCCATCCGCATCAAGCGAATCAGCGCGACGCTGTACTCCTCGCAGGGCCGCGTGGTGGAAGAGGTTCCCGCGGTGAGCCGCCGCGTTCTCTCCAACATGGCGTGGGATCCGCCGCGCGCGAGGTCGGAAGGCGCGCGGGTGTATCCGGTGCTGTGTCAGACCTTGACCCGGCGGCCGGCGCGGGAATAGCGTTTCTGTAACTGCAAAGGAAGGAGACCCGCGGAAGCGGGTCTTTTTTTGTGATTGCCACGGAGAGCTGAATAGCCGGAGCTGCCAGAGGGAAGCACGCTGTCATTCGGTCCAACCGGTCAGAACGACTGCTATTGGGACGGCTAGACGCAAAGCAATTCGCAAAGACCATCGCGTTTTGCGAGATCGTGGGAGCGGGTGAGAATTGATGTTACGAATTCTGCGGATCGCTAAACCGATGGTGCAAACGACTTTGCGACGTGTACGAAGTATACGCGTGACGGGCCGTCGAATCCCGTGTCCTATGCATAGCGGAACGCCGGATTCAGTTTTTGATCCGGGCCGGTGTGCGGGTCCCCCGCTCCGCCAGGGCTCTCAGCCATCAGGGTATGATGACAATGCTTAGCAGACATCTGGTCGCGGCAACTGCCGTTACTATCGCGCTCGCTTCAAGCGCCGCCGCGCAGCAATCCACGCGTAGGCCGACAACGCGACCGCCGGCGACGCGTCCATCGACAGCGCGTCCGGCGACAACGGCGACCCCAGCGAAGCCGATCGTGGTTGTGCTACCGGTCGACGAAACGCCGGGAGATTCCATTCGTACGATCATTCAGCGGGACCTCGACTACGGCGATCGGCTCACGCCGCTCGCAATCGTGGCTTCCCGCGTCCAGCCGATGGCGCCGGCCGGCGGGAGCGTCAATTACTCTTTTTTCGCCAACCTCAAGGTGAAGGCGATCGTGGCGCCGCGCCGCACCTCCACCGGACTACGGGTGGCTGTGTACGACGTGGCCACGAAGGCGCTGGTGCGCGAGGCGGACTTCGCTCTGCCGGGAGTGCCGCCGTCACGCGAATCGGCAATCCGCGACTCGGTGATCAGAGCATGGGAGCAGCGCGATCTGGAATCGCGTGCGGCTCTGGTGCGCACGAGCGCCCAACGGGACGCGCTCGCGGCTGAGGCCGCCAGGCCGCCGAACCGCAACCGCAGGAAAGCGGAAGCCGACGCCGCGCGACGCGAGTCGCGGCTGCGCCGACTGGCTTCGGAAGATTCAACCGTACGAGCGCGAATCACGCGGGACATCGCGCAGCGCGACGCCGCCCTGCCTTCGCTGGTGGCGCAGGATTTCGCTCGGCGGGAGTCGTCGATATTGGCGCAGCGTTTCGCCATACATGGAATATCGGACGAAGTGCAGCATTGGCTGACCGGCCAGCGCGGGATGGCGCAGAGCCGTGTCGCATACATCTACAATGGCCAGCTCTACGTGATAGACAGCGACGGAGCGAACAACCGTCCGGCGACGGTGGGCGGTACCGCGCTTTCACCTTCGTGGCACCCGAGCGGAACGCGCGTGGTATTCGCGGACATGAACGACGCGGGCACACAGATAGTGGAAGCCAATCTGGTTACGGGCGACTTGCGCGAGTTCTCGGCAACGCCGCGTGGACTCAACCTGACTCCGGTGTACACGCCGGACGGACGCTCGGTAGTGTACGCGCACGCGCGGGATGCGGGCGCGGACCTGGTTATCACGAATCTGAACGAAGGAGCCCGGGCGCGCCGCATTTCGAGCCTGGAATTGTACGACAGGTCCTCACCTTCGTTTAGTCCGGACGGGCGGAAGCTCGCGTTCATCTCGCCACGGTCGTGGCAGGGAACGCGGATGACGCCGCAGGTCTTCACGATGAATCTGGACGGAAGCGAGGAGAAGCAGCTGACTCCGAGCGTCAAGGGAGTGCGCAGCTATCGGACGAGCCCGGACTGGTCGCCGGATGGCCAGCGCGTGGCGTACATGCAGCAGAACGGCGATATGCAGGTGTGGATGATCGACGTGCGGACTCAGAGCATGAAGCGGCTGACCACCCGCGCCGAGAACGAGGACCCGAGCTGGGCTCCCGACAATCGACACATCGCCATCGCGTCAACGCGCGGCGGCACCAAGGAGATCTGGGTGATGGACGTCGAGAGCGGGAGGATGCGCCAGCTGACAAAGGCGAACGGCGCGCGGTTGCCCTCGTGGTCGCCGACGATCCGACCCGAGGCGGCAATGCCCGTGGCGGTAGCTAGACGGGGAGAAGCCGGCGGGAAGTAATTGGGAAAGACGCTACGTGCTGCGTGCTGCGCCCTGGCTTGTTTGGGCGCAGTACGCAGCACGCAGTGTAGTTCACCAGCCTAATACGAGCGCAAAAACCAGCGGAGCGACGATCGATGCATCCGACTCGATCACGTGCTTCGGCGTCTCCTTGCCCAGCTTGCCCCACGTGATCTTCTCGTTCGGCACCGCGCCTGAATAGGAGCCGTAGCTCGTCGTAGAATCGCTTATCTGGCAGAAGTAGCCCCACAGCGGCACGCTCTCGCGCCTCAGATCCTGGTGCAGCATCGGCACCACGCAGATCGGAAAGTCGCCCGCGATTCCGCCGCCTATCTGAAAGAAGCCAACCGAGCTTCGCGGCGCGATCTCGGTGTACCAACCGGCGAGCTGCGTCATGTACTCGATGCCGGTGCGGACGGTGTGCACGTTCTTCACGTCGCCGGAGATGACGTGCGCGGCGAACATGTTGCCGAGCGTCGAGTCCTCCCAACCCGGGACGAACATCGGCAGGTTCTTCCCCGCGGCGGCGACCAGCCATGAATCCTTCGGATCGATCTGATAGCTGTCCTCGAGCTGCCCGCTGAGGATGATCCGGTACATGAACTCGTGCGGGAAGTACCGCTCGCCCTTCTGGTCCGCCGCGACCCACTCCGCCAGCACCTCGTTCTCGATCCGGCGCATCGCCTCCATCTCGGGGATGCAGGTGTCGGTGACCCGGTTCATGTGCCGGCGAAGCAGGTCCTCCTCCTGCTCGGCGGTGAGCGACCGGTAGTGGGGGACGCGCTCGTAATGCTGGTGCGCGACGAGATTGAAGACGTCCTCCTCGAGGTTCGCGCCGGTGCACGACACCGCGTGCACCTTGTCCTGCCGGATCATCTCGGCCAGCGACAGACCCAGCTCGGCCGTGCTCATCGCGCCGGCGAGCGTCACCAGCATCCTCCCGCCGCCGTCCAGATGCGCGACGTAATCATCGGCCGCGTCGATCAGCGCCGCCGCGTTGAAGTGGCGGAAGTGGTGGCGGGCGAATGCGCTCACGGGGCCCGTGGAGGAAGCGGCTTTCGGTTTGCGTGACATGTTGGTGACTGGTGACTAGTGACTAGTGACTAGTAACAGCGGTTGGAAGCGCGGGAAGGGTCTCGGCATTGGGGTCGTTTGGCAGTTACTAGTCACTAGTCACGAGTCACTAGTCACATTTCCCTGCAAGCCGAGCTCTGCTGCGCGCGACTGCATGGCCTCCACGACGAAGGCAATGTGCTCATCCAGGTCCACGCCCAGCTCCTCCGCGCCGCGGATCACGTCCTCGCGGCTCACGCCGCGCGCGAAGGCCTTGTCCTTCATCTTCTTCCGCACCGACCGCGCTTCCACGTCGTGCACGCTGCGCGAGGGCTTCACCAGCGCGGTGGCCGTGATCAGCCCGGTCAGCTCGTCCACCGCGAACAGCGTCTTCGCCATCGCCGATTCGCGCGGCACGCCCGTGTAGCTCGCGTGTCCCATGATCGCGTCGAGGATGTCCGCGGGATATCCCCGCTCGCGGAGCACGCCCACGCCGTGGCTGGGGTGCTCCTCGGTCGCCGAATGCGCGTCGTTCGGGAATCGCTCGTAGTCGAAGTCGTGCAGCAGTCCCGCCAATCCCCACCGCTCCGGGTCCTGGCCGAGCCGCTCCGCGTAGGCTCGCATCGCTGCTTCGACGGACAGCATGTGCTTGCGCAGCGATTCGCTCGCCGTGTACTCCTGCATCAGCGCCAGCGCGCTGTCACGCTCGGGGAGAGTTGTTTCGGTCATTGCGTGTAGGTGTCGAGGTATTTGACGCCCGCGGCGGTGTTGAAGATTACCACGCGATCAGCGGATTTGATCGCTCCGCTCGCGAGCAGGCTCCGCACGGCCGGAACGCAGGCTCCGCCCTCGGGACAGGCGAAGATCCCCTCGAGCCGCGCGATGTCGCGCGCGCCCTGGATGAGCTCGGCGTCGCTCACCGCCACCGCGGCGCCGCCCGATTCGCGGAGCGCGTCGAGGATGAGGAAATCGCCAATCGCCTTCGGAACGCGCAGTCCCGACGCGATAGTCGCGGCGTTGGGGAATTCGTCGGCGAAGCGCGCGCCGCTCTCGAACGCGCGCACGATGGGCGCGCACCCCTCGGCCTGCACCGAGATCATTCGCGGGCGCTCCGGACCGATCCACCCCAGCTCCTCCATCTCGGCGAACGCCTTCCACATGCCGATCAATCCCGTGCCGCCGCCCGTCGGATATACGATCACGTCGGGGAGTATCCAGCCGAGCTGCTCGGCAAGCTCGTAGCCGAGCGTCTTCTTCCCCTCGACGCGGTACGGCTCCTTCAGCGTGGAGACGTCGAACCAGCCCTCGGCCTCCTTGCCGCGCGCGACCTCGGCGCCGCAATCGGTGATGAGCCCTTCGACCAGCCGTACGTGCGCGCCGGTGAACGTCGTCTCGATGACGTTGGCGCGCGGCGTGTCGCGCGGCATGAACAGATACGCCTCGATGTTCGCGCGGGCGGCGTACGCCGCGAGCGCTCCGCCCGCGTTGCCGGCCGAGGGCGCGGCGAGCTTGGAGACGCCGAGCTCCTTCGCGCGCGAGACCGCGACGGCCATGCCGCGCGCCTTGAAGCTCTGCGTCGGATTGCCGGACTCGTCCTTGATGTAGAGCGCTTCGCAACCCAGCTCCGCTCCCAGCCGCGGCGCGGGCACCAGCGGCGTGGACCCTTCGCCCAGCGAGACGATGTTGCCGACGTCCGCAACCGGCAGCACCTCGGCGTAGCGCCACAGATCGCTCCGCCGCGCCCGCAGCGACTCGATGGTGAGCGTCTCGCCCGCGGTCTTCAGATCGTAGCGCGCGAGCAGCGGCTTGCCGCAATGCGTGCACACGCCCTGCACGCGCGCCGCGTCGTGCTCGGCGCCGCACGCGCCGCACTCGAGGTGAGTCAGCGAAGAGTAGTTCATCGTATTCCCAGCAACTTGTGCGTTTGCAGGCTCAGTCTCCAGCGGGGGTGCGCCAGGCAATACTCCAGCGCCAGTCGGGTGTTGCGCTCCACGTCCGGCCCGTCCATGGGCTGGAGAAAAAAATGATCGAAGCTCAGCGACTCAAACTTCTCCGGCGGCGCCAGCTCCTGCGGAAAGACCAGCTTCAGCTCGTCGCCGGACTGAAGTACCAGCTCCGCTTCGGCTTTGGGGCTGACGCAGATCCAGTCGATTCCAGCCGGCGCCGGCTGCGTGCCGTTGCTCTCCACGGCGACTTCGATGCCGCGGGCGTGGAACGCGTCGATCGCCGCGTCGTCGAGCTGCAGCAGCGGCTCGCCGCCGGTGCATACGACGAACGGACGCGCGTCCAGCGCCGGCCACTTCGCCGCGACCGCGGCGGCCAGCTCGTCGGCCGTCGCGAACTTTCCGCCATCGGGGCCGACGCCCACGAAGTCGGTGTCGCAGAAGGTGCAGACGGCGGAGTCGCGGTCCTGCTCGCGGCCGCTCCAGAGGTTGCACCCCGCGAACCGGCAGAACACGGCCGGGCGGCCGGCGTGCGCGCCTTCGCCCTGCAGCGTGTAGAATATCTCCTTGACCGTGTACACGCCCGGTCAGCCCGCGTACGCGATGGGATCCACCAGCCCGGCTTCCGCGAACCCGCGCCGCCGGAGCTGACACGAGTCGCACTCGCCGCACGCGCGTCCCGCGGGATCCGGATCGTAGCAGCTCGTGGTGCTCGCGTAATTCACTCCGAGGTCCGTTCCCAGCCGGATGATCTCCGTCTTGGAGAGGTCGATCAGCGGCGCGTGGATCGAGAACGTGCCGCCGGTGGTGCCCGCCTTCGTCGCGACGTTCGCAAGCTTCTCGAAGGCGCGGATGAATTCCGGTCGGCAGTCGGGGTAGCCGCTGTAGTCGAGCGCGTTCACGCCGATGAAGATGTCGAAGGCGCCGATCACCTCGGCCCAGCCGAGCGCGAGCGAGAGCAGCAGAGTGTTGCGCGCGGGCACGTACGTGACGGGGATGCGGTCAGCCGTGGGATCCTCGTTCTTCGGCACGGCCATGTCGGCGGTGAGCGCGGACCCGCCGATCGCGCGCAGATCCACTTGCACCACGACGTGCTGCGCGGCGGCGAGGTCGCGCGCGACGCGCTTAGCGGCGTCGAGCTCCGCCACGTGCCTTTGGCCGTAGTCGAGGCTCAGCGCGTGCAGCTGGAACCCGTCGCGTATCGCGATCGCGGCGGTAGTGGCCGAGTCGAGACCGCCGCTGAGCAGTACCACTGCTTTTCCCGAATCTCTCATCCTACCGAAAAGCTATCCGCTTCCCGGGCGCGGATGGGCCCGGCAGTGCACGCCGCAGCCCAGGTGATAGCGGTTCCGCGCGAACCAGCGGTAGAATCTGTCCGCGAGCCCCCGGACGAGCGGAACGCGAAAGATCCACGCGATCCAGCGTCCACGCGGGAGCACGTCGAGGAGCTGCTCGACCGCGGCCGCTCCCTCCCACGTCCTGCCATCGGTCGCGCGCACGAGCTGCATGGAATCCGGGAAGGCGCGCTCCGGTATCCAGGGAAAGCGGACGTCGAGCCCCGGAGTCTGTGATGGGATGATCTCGAGCGCTTCGCGCCGGTCCCACTTCCGCAGCGCCGCGACGAGCTTGTTGCACACCCTGCAGTGGCCGTCGTACACCACCGTGTAGGCGGGCGCGGGTCCCGCGGTGCGCACGCTACGTCCGCTGCGGCCCGTGGTTCGCCTTGGGCTGCTGCTGCGTCAGACAGTGGATCGTGCCGAGTCCCCACACCAGATCGGTGGCGTGGATCCCGACCACGCGCCGGCCGGGAAAGAGATCCGCCAGCGCGTGCATGGCGATGCGGTCGGCGGGATCGTTGAAGGTGGGCACCAGGACGGAGTTGTTGCAGACGTAGAAGTTGGCGTAGCTCGCAGGCAACCGCTCGCCGCGCATCATCACGGGCTCCGGAAACGGAAGCCTGACTACGTGCAGCGGGCGCTCGCGCGACGCGTGCCGCAGGCGCCGCAGGTTGTCGCGCGAGCGCTCGTGATTCTCGTCGGCCGGATCCTCCTCGTACGCGAGCGCGACGGTGTCGACCGACGTGAAGCGGGCGACGTCGTCGATGTGGCCGTGCGTGTCGTCGCCCACGCAGCCCTCACCCAGCCATACGGTACGAGTGATCCCCAGGTATCGCGCGAATGCATCCTCGTACTGCTTGCGCGTCATTCCCGGGTTGCGCACCTGCGCGTTCGACAGCAACCACTCTTCCGTGACGAGCAGAGTGCCGGCGCCGTCGGTCTCGATCCCGCCGCCCTCGAGCACGAGCGGGCCGGCGCGGTCGGGCCGCTGCGCGCGCTGCAGCGGGACGCCGCTGATGTCGCTGACCGCGTCCGGCACCTGCGCGTCGAGCGCATAATTGGCGTACTTGGCCCAGCCGTTGAATTCCCATCCGACCCACTCGAGCGATCCGTCGCGCATGACCGCCGTAGGAGCCGAGTCGCGCAGCCAGACGCGGTCAGTGGGAACGATGTGCAGCCGGAAGCGCGCGGGGTCCACGTGATGCGCCGCGAGCTTCCCGGCCGCGAGATCGCGCGAGCCCTCGTCGTTGCACAGGATCTCGACCGGCTCGGACTGCGCGAGCGCGCGCGCGATCTCGGCGTACACCCAGGTGACCGCTTCGAGCTTGCCCGGCCAGTCCGGCTCGTGGTGCGGCCAGGCGATCCACGTCGACTGATGCGGCTCCCACTCGGCGGGCATGCGCGGCGGGGCCGAAGCTCCGGGTGTCATCCCAGCGGAATCCAAGTGGGGAGTGTGGCAGTTAGGAGGTGGGAGTGCGGAGAGGCCTACGGCGCTAGCGGCCGATGTAGCGGTTGAGGATCTGGCCGTAAGCGTCGATGCGGCGGTCGCGGAGGAAGGGCCAACTGCGGCGGGTGGACTCGATCACGGCGGGGTCACACTGCGCCACCAGCACTTCGGGCTCCGTTCCGGCCTCGACCAGCATTCGGCCGAAGGGATCGGCGATGAACGAGTGGCCGAAGAACTCGAGCCCCTTGGTGCCGGGCTCGTCCTCGTGCCCGCACCGGTTCGGCGACGCCACGTACACGCCGTTCGCGATCGCGTGCGCGCGCTGCGCCGTCTGCCACGCCTGCACCTGCGCCTCGCCGAATTCGTCCTTCTCCGACGGGTGCCAGCCGATCGCGGTCGGATAAAAAATCACTTCGGCGCCGAGCAGCGCCGTGATGCGCGCCGCTTCCGGATACCACTGGTCCCAGCAGATGAGCACGCCGATGGTCGCGTACCGCGTCTTCCAGACCGCGAACCCGCCGGTAGTGTTGGAGGCGGTCTGCGCATCACCCGGCGTGAAGTAAAACTTCTCGTTGTACAGCGGATCGTCCGGGATGTGCATCTTGCGGTACACGCCCAGCAGCTCGCCGTCGGCGTCGAGCACGGCGGCCGAGTTGCGGTACACGCCCGCCGCCTGCCGCTCGAACAGCGGGACAACGATCACGACTGCCAGCTCCTTCGCGACCGCGGCCAGCCGGTCGGTCGTAGGGCCGGGGACGGGCTCGGCGAGATCGAACCGCTCGACCTGCTGCGACTTGCAGAAGTACGGCGCGTTGAACAGCTCCTGGAGGCAGACGATCTGCGCGCCGCGGCCCGCGGCCTCGCGCACGCGCTCGATGGCGCGATCCACGTTGGCCGCGACGTCGCCGGTGACCTTCTCCTGGATGATGCCGACGGTGAACGGCTTTCCCGTCATCGCGCGCCCGCGCTCAATGCAGCAGCTGGCGCAACACGTACGGGAGAATCCCGCCGTGCCGGTAGTAGCTGAGCTCTTCCGGCGTGTCGATGCGGGCGCGCGCACGGAACGTCTTCACTTCGCCGCCTGACGCCACCGCGCGCACGGTGAGCACGGAGCGCGGCTGCAGCGTCTCGTCGAGCCCCTCGATGTCGTACGTCTCGAAGCCCGAGAGACCCAGCGTCTCGCGCGTTTCGTCGCTCACGAACTCCAGCGGCAGGACGCCCATCCCCACGAGATTCGAGCGATGGATCCGCTCGAACGACTCCGCGATCACGGCGCGCACGCCGAGCAGCGCGGTTCCCTTGGCGGCCCAGTCGCGGGACGATCCGGTGCCGTACTCCTTCCCGGCGATTACCAGCAAGGGAGTGCGCGCGGCCTTATAGCTCATCGCCGCGTCGTACAGCGGCACGGGCTCGCCGCCGGGAGCGAGCGCAGTCCACCAACCTTCCTTTCCCGGCGAAAGCTCGTTGCGCAGGCGGATGTTGGCGAACGTCCCCCGCATCATCACTTCGTGGTTGCCGCGGCGCGATCCGTACGAGTTGAACTCGCGGGACTTCACGCCCTGGTCGATCAGCCACTTGCCCGCGGGGCTCGCGGCCGGGATCGAGCCCGCCGGCGAGATGTGGTCGGTGGTGATCGAGTCGCCGAACTTTCCGAGCAAGCGCGCGCCGCGGATCGGGCGCACGCCTGGCGGCTCCAGCGTCATCCCGTCGAAGAACGGTGGGTTCTTCACGTACGTGGACTGGGCGTCCCACTCGTACAGGTCGCCGGTCGGCGTCGGGAGCGAGCGCCAGTTGTCGTCGCCGTCGAAGACGTTGGCGTACTGCGTCGTGAACATCTCCTGCTTGACGGAGCGAAGGATCTCGTCCTCGACTTCCTTTGGCGCGGGCCAAATGTCGCGGAGGTACACCGGCCCGTCCTTGCCCGGACCGATTGGCTCGGTGTTGAAGTCGATGTCCATGCGGCCGGCCAGCGCGTACGCCACGACCAGGGGCGGCGACGCGAGATAGTTGAACCGCGTGTGCGGGTTGATCCGCCCCTCGAAGTTGCGGTTGCCCGACAGCACTGCCGCGACCACGAGCTTGTGCTCCTCGACGGCGGCGGAGATCGGCTCGGGCAGAGGGCCCGAGTTGCCGATGCACGTCGTGCAGCCGTATCCGACCGTATGGAAGCGGAGGGCGTCGAGCGCGTCCGTGACTCCGGCTTTGGCGAAGTAGTCCGTCACGACCTTGGAGCCGGGCGCGAGGCTGGTCTTCACCCACGGCTTGGTGGAGAGTCCCTTCGCCACCGCCTTGCGGGCGAGCAGCCCGGCGGCGAGCATCACGCTCGGGTTGGAGGTGTTGGTGCAGCTGGTGATCGCCGCGATCACTACGGAGCCGTGCCGCAGCGGGAAGGTGACCCCGTCCATCTCCACCGGCACCGCGCCGTGCATGTGCTGCTGCTCTTCCGCGGTAGCGGCGACGGTGTTCGGCTCGAGCCCCGGCGCGGCCGACACGTTCGTGGCCTGGCGCACGGTCGCGAGCGCCTGAAGCGTGCCCGCTTTCGCAAGCTCGGACTCGAGCGATTCGCGGAAGAGCTGCTTGGCCATCTTGAGCGGCACGCGGTCCTGCGGCCGTTTCGGTCCCGCGAGGCTCGGCTCGACGGTGCTCAGATCGAGCTCGGCCGTGTCGTTGAAGACAGGGTCGGGTGTGGCGTCGGTGCGGAAGATCCCCTGCTCCTTGCAGTACCGCTCGACCAGCTCGACGTGCGCGGGATCGCGGCCGGTGAGCCGCAGGTAGCGGAGAGTCTCGTCGTCCACCGGAAAAAAGCCCATGGTCGCGCCGTACTCCGGCGCCATGTTCCCGATCGTCGCGCGGTCGGCGAGCGACAGGTTGCTCAGCCCCGGCCCGTAGAACTCGACGAACTTTCCGACGACTTTCTTTTGCCGCAGGATCTGCGTCACGGTGAGAACGAGGTCCGTCGCGGTCGCGCCCGGCGGCAGCTCGCCGTGCAGCTTGAAGCCGACGACTTCGGGTATCAGCATCGAGACGGGCTGGCCCAGCATGGCGGCCTCGGCTTCGATTCCGCCTACGCCCCAGCCGAGCACGCCGAGCCCGTTGATCATGGTGGTGTGCGAGTCCGTGCCCACGAGCGAGTCGGGATACGCGTGCATCTCGCCGTCGAACTGGTGGGAGAACACCACGCTCGCGAGGTACTCGAGATTCACCTGGTGCACGATGCCGGTGTCGGGCGGCACCACGCGGAAGTTGCGCAGCGCGCCCTGGCCCCAGCGCAGGAACGCGTACCGCTCCTGATTCCGCTCGAACTCGCGGTTGGCGTTGATGAGGAACGCCGCGTCCGAGCCGTACTCGTCCACCTGCACCGAGTGGTCGATCACGAGATCGACCGGCTGCAGCGGGTTGATGCGCTTGGGGTCGCCGCCCAGCCGGGCGAGCGCGTCCCGCATGGCCGCGAGATCCACGACGGCCGGCACGCCGGTGAAATCCTGCAGCAGCACTCTCGCCGTCCGGAACGCGATCTCCTTCTGCGCGTACGGCGCGAGCGCCCACTTCGCGAGCGATTCTACGTCGGCGGGGCGGACGAACGCGCCGTCCTCGTTCCGCAGGAGGTTCTCCAGCAGGATCTTGAGGCTGACGGGCAGCTTCTCGGCGGTCGAGCCGGCGACGCGCGAGAGGGAGTCGAGCCGGAAGATCGTGTATTCGTTGCCTGCGGCGGCGAGCCTGGCCCGCGCTCCAAATGAGTTGGGATGACTCATCTGGGACAATCTAGCGTACGGTGGGTCCTGGCTGCGCGGCCGGGGCATCTCATTTCGGCGCTACGCTCGCAAACAGCGCGAGCTAAGACGCGCCTGCATGAGACGCCCTGGCCGCGCAGCCCCCGGCATTTTCGCAAGCCAACAGCGGTTACTAGTCACTAGTCACTAGTCACTAGTCACTAGTCACTAGTCACTAGTCACTAGTCACTA
>JBBEBQ010000020.1 GCA_040882285.1 Gemmatimonadaceae bacterium | reverse complement strand
TCCGGCTTGAAGCACTCGCGCAGGGCGTACAGCGGGCTCGTGCCGATGTCGCCGTACACCACGCCGATGGCGAGCAGCGTCAGCACGGCGAGTCTCTTTCCGGTGGGATGCGGCTCGACGTGCGCCGGCGGGCTTTCGAGATTCGTCGCCGATTCCGTGGCTTTCGGGTGTTCGCCCGGCGGCGTCTCCTGCGGCGGTTCAGTCATGTAAGCGGATATGCGGGCTGACGATAGCCTCGGGGACCGCGAAATGGAAGCGGAATGGACCCCTCAATCGGGCACGTCGCTTGCTCTTGTAAGAGGCGTCGCCCGGATGGGCGGCCGACGGGCCTGACTCAATTTCGAAGAGGTGTATCATGAAGGACCTCAACCAGCGCGGCATCGAGAATCAGACCGAAGGCACGGCGAAGGAGATCAAGGGCAACATACGCAAGCACGTGGGCGACGCGTTCGACAACGAGAGCGAGCAGCTGAAGGGCTCCGCCGAGGAGCTCGAGGGGAAGGTGCAGAAGAAGTTCGGGAAGGCCGAGCGCAAGCTCGATCCGGATAACCGCTGACGCACTCATTACAAAAAGGCCCCGCTTCGGCGGGGCCTTTTTGGTGACTAGTCACAAGTCACTAGTCACTTTTTTCGGGGCCCCTCCCGGTGCATTCGCTCGAACCTGGCCTGCTGCTCGGGCGTCAGCAGGACCCTGAGCTGCCGCTGGGTGTCCTCGAAGATTGAATCGCGGCTGCGCCCGATTGAGTCGAGCTGGGGCCGCACCGGCGAGTACAGCGCGCGCCCCAGCGCGCGCTGCGCCTCCATCAGCGAGTCCACCCCCAGCCGCAGGGAGGCGGACAGACCCAGCTCCGCGGCGAACCGCTCGCGGTAGCTGCCCCGGTCGCCCTTGCACGGCTTCTCGGGGCCGGCGACCTGATGGGCGGCGAACCCGACCGCCCCGCCCGCGAGGAACACGCCGAGCAGGAAGACCATCGCCAGAGATTTCGATCGCTGCATTTACTTCTCCTTCCTCAGTGAGACACGACGAAGCGCAGCGTCTCGTCCCGTTGCCGGGCGGCGTCGTGCTCGATGTAGATGAACTCCGGCTCGCTCGCGATCTGGGTCATCGACGCGAACGACACCGGCTCGGTATCGCCGCGATTGGCCTGGAACAGCGCCGCGGCCACTATGAGCACGGCGGCAGCCGCCAGCAATCCCGGACGGGCCCAGCCCGCCGCGACCTGCAGCCAGCTGCCGCGCGCGCCGGCCGCGATCCGCGCCATGACCAGCATCTGGAGCCCGGCCCAATACGCGTCGTCGCCGGGTGCGGCGTAGCGCGCGCGCAGCGCGCGCGTCACCCGCGGATCCGCTTCGGCGGTGAATTCCAGCTCGTTGTCGGCCATCACCCCTCCCTCAAGTCGACCAGTACCTTTCGCAGCTGCCGCCGCGCGTGGTGCAGATCCGACCGCGCGGTTCCTTCCGGTATCCCCAGCATCCGCGCGATCTCCACGTGCGTGAAGCCCTCCACGTCATGCAGGACGATTACGGCCCTCGGCCGGTCTCCCAGCCCGCCCAACGCGCTCGACAATCTTCGCCGCAACTCCTCGCTCTCGCCAGGATCACTGAACCGGTCGGGCATGAACTCCGACAGCTCGTCCGCCTTCCTGATCTTCTTCCGCCGCGTTATGTCCAGCGCGGCGTTCGCGACGATCCTGCTGAGCCACGCTCCGAACGGCTCCTCCGGCCTGAACTTCCCCAGGGCCTGATACGCCCTGAGAAACGCCTCCTGCACGGCGTCCTCCGCGTCCTCGTGCACGTACACGATCGCTCGCGCGATCGCATACGCCTTCCGCTGATGCAGCGCCACCAGTCCGGCGAACGCACTCTGATCGCCCCGTTGGGCCGCGGCGACAAGCTCGCGCTCGGTAGCAGATGTACGCACCGGAGTGGTCAGGCGTTGAGATCGGGGACAGCTGGCAGCGAACAGCTAGCAGCTAGCAGCTAGCAGCTAGCAGCTAGCAGCTAACAACTGCGGTCGGCGTCCGGGGCCGCGGCTCTCAGTGCCCCGCTGCCGGGGCGGGAGCGGGCGTGCCCGTCGTGGTCGCGGCGGGAGCGGCCGCGTGCTCGGCGGCGTAGCTCGAGTTCGTCAGCTTCACGATGGTGAACACGATGATGAACAGGACGACCGCGCCGACGATGAGTCCGGTGAGCGCGGCGCCGAGGTCGGAGGAGCGAGGGGCAGTAGTGGTGGACATGGCTGGCTGGTGACTGGTGACTAGTGACTAGTGACTAGTGGAAGCGGAAAGAACGGAAAAACGCGGAAACGGCGGGTGTTGCAGCAGTTACTAGTCACTAGTCACTAGTCACTAGTCACCACTCTTCTGGACGGGCACACATCGTTCAGTACGCAGACGCCGCAGCGCGGCAGCCGGGCGACGCACACGCGCCGGCCGTGAAAGATTAGCAGGTGGGAGAAGATCGTCCAATCCCGCCGCGGCACCAGGGCCATCAGCTTCTCCTCGACCTTCACCGCATCTGTCTCGTGGGTCAGCCCCAGCCGGACGCTCACACGCCCCACGTGCGTGTCCACCACGATCCCCTCGGCCTTCTCGAACGCGTTCCCCAGCACGACGTTGGCGGTCTTCCGGCCCACGCCGCGCAGCGACGTCAGCTCGTCCATGCTGTCCGGCACCTTGCCGCCGTGCTGCTCGACCAACGCGGCGGACATCCCCTGGAGGCTCTTCGTCTTTGCGCGGAAAAACCCGGTGGACTTGATGATCTCCTCGACCTTCTCCGGGGGCGCCTCCGCCATCTTCTTCGGAGTCGGATAGGCCGCGAACAGCTTCGGCGTCACCATGTTGACGCGCTTGTCGGTACACTGCGCGCTCAGGATCGTCGCGACGAGGAGCTGGAACGGCGACTCGAAGTCCAGCTCGCAGTGCGCGCCGGGATACTCCTTCTTGAGCCGCCGGATTGTCAGGAGCGTGTGCTCGCGCAGCCCGGCCGCCGTCCTGCGGCGCCGCGGAGGAGCGGCGCCAGCGGCGCCAGCGGCGCGCTTCACGAGCCGCGGTGCCGGCGGGCGTGGGCGACGACTTCCGCCGCCGAGCCGCAGTTCAGCACGTCGCCTTTCTCCAGCCACCCTTTGCGCGCGATGGCGACGCCGAGCTCGACGTTATCGAGACCGTGGGTCGAGTGCGCGTCCGGGCCGATCTCGATCCGCACGCCGCGCTTCTTCGCTTCGTGGCAGTACGTCCAGTCGAGGTCCAGCCGGTGCGGGTCGGCGTTCAGCTCCAGCACGACGCCCCGCTCCGCGGCCTTCTCGATCACGGCGGTCATGTCGATCTGGTACGGCTCGCGCGTGAGCAGCAGGCGGCCGGTGGGGTGGCCGAGGATGGTGAGGTACGGATCGTCCAGCGCGCGCAGCACGCGCCCGGTCATCTCCGGCCCGCTCATGGAAAAACGCGAATGCACCGAGCCGATCACGTAGTCGAACTGCGCCAGCACGTGCTCGTCGTAATCCACGCGGCCGTCGGCGAGAATGTCGGCCTCGATTCCCTTGAGCACCACGAAGTCGCCCGCCGCGGCATTCAGCTCGTCGATCTCGTCGTGCTGCCGCCGGATCGCGTCCGGCTTGAGGCCGCCGGCGTAGAAGGCCGACACGGAGTGGTCCGAGATTCCCAGGTACTTCCAGCCGTGCGCCCGCGCGGCCGCCGCCATCTCGGCTATCGTCGCGCCGCCATCGGAGTACTGGGAGTGGCAGTGCAGCACTCCCTGGATGTCGCTCTCGACGACGAGTGCCGGCAGCGTGCCCGACGCGGCGGCGCCGACCTCGCCGCGCGCCTCGCGCAGCTCGGGCTCGATGAACGCGAGCCCCGCCGCGGCGAACAGCTCCGTCTCGTCGATCACGGGCAGCGTGGCGCCGTTGCGGCGCAGCTCGTCCCCGGCGAGAGTGAGTCCCTTTCTCTCCAACGCGGCGACGACCTCGTCGATGTGGGCCGCGCTCCCGGTGCCGCGCCAGAGCGCGACGGCGAACGCGGACGGCTCCACGCAGCGCAGGTCCACCCGCGTGCCGTCGACGTACCTGATGGAGACCGACGCCTGGCCGGCGCCGACCGCGCTGCGCACGCCGGGCGCGTGCGCGAAGGACGCGGCGACGGCCGCGGGATCGGCCGAGCACGCGGCGACGATGTCGATGTCGGCGATGATTTCCCGGCGCCGCCGCACGGAGCCCGCGATCTCGGCGCGCACCACGTCGGGATGCCGCCGGACGCCGGCGAGCACGCGCTGGGCCTCGGCGAACGCGTGCGGGAACAGCAGGAGCGCCCCTGTCTCCTTCAGGAACGCGATCCCCTTGAGAATCTTTTCCGCCGTCTTCGGCCCGAAGCGCGGGAGCCTGGCGAGCCGGCCGTCGCGCGCCGCCTCCTCGAGCTGCTGCACCGTCTCGACGCCGAGCCCTTCGTGGATCAGCCGGATCTTCGCTGTCCCCATCCCGGGGACGCGCAGCATCTCCAGGAGTCCCTCGGGCGTGTTCTCGCGGAGCCGCTCGAAGTAGGAGGAGTCGCCCGTCTCGACCAGCTCGCGCAGGACGGAGAACGTCGCGGCGCCGACGCCGGGCAGCTTGCGCAGCTCGCCCGACTTGTACAGCGGGGTTATGTCGTCGGCGTCGGTTCCGAGCACGGCGCGCGCGGCGATGTGATACGCGCGCGATTTGAATCTGTCCTCACCGTGCAGCTCCAGGAGCCCGCCGATCTGCGCCAGTACGTGCGCCGCGGTCCGGGAGTCCATGCGGATCGCCGCTGGTCCTAGCCTTCCACTCCGGCGACGTCCTTGAGCCGCTTCACGATGACCTGCAGCTGTTTCGTGATGATGTCCAACTCCTGGGCCGCGCCTTCGTTGTCCAGCATCCCGCCGCGCATCGAGATCGCGACGCGGTTCATGTACTTCACCTTCGCGAGGATCTCGTCCACGTTGCGGCGCAGCTTGACGTACCCGCGCTTCTCGGCGTGCGCGCGGTGGAAGCGGCGCGTGAGATTGTCCTTGGTCAGTTGCTGCGCGAGCGACACCGCCTCCTCGACCGTGCGCCCCGGGATGGCGCCGTGATCGCGGATCCCGATCTCGTCGGTGGATGCGTCTCCGAACCACAGACGGCCGATGTGCTCGATCCCGTCGTACGCGGTCTTGAGCGAGACGTTGTAGACCTTGCCGTCGACCTCGAGACTCGCGATGTGATGCCTGACCGCGCCGAGCTGCTCGGCCATCAATTGTGCCCCATGCCGGAACGGTGTGCCTCGGGACTGAGTCGCGTCAAGTGCGGTCATGCCGCCACGTCCTTCAGCCGGGAGACGATGTCCTGAATCTGGTCGGTCGCCAGATCGAGCTCCTGCTCCGCCGCGTCGACGTCGAGCATGCCTCCCCGCATCGAGATCGCGACGCGGTTCATGTACTTCACCTTGGCCAGGATCTCCTCGACCGAGCGCCGCAGGCGGATGTACCGCCGCTTCTCGGCGTGCGCGCGGTGGAAGCGGCGCGTGAGATTGTCCTTGGTCAGTTGCTGCGCGAGCGACACCGCCTCCTCGACCGTGCGCCCCGGGATGGCGCCGTGATCGCGGATCCCGATCTCGTCGGTGGATGCGTCTCCGAACCACAGACGGCCGATGTGCTCGATCCCGTCGTACGCGGTCTTGAGCGAGACGTTGTAGACCTTGCCGTCGACCTCGAGACTCGCGATGTGATGCCTGACCGCGCCGAGCTGCTCGGCCATCAATTGTGCCCCATGCCGGAACGGTGTGCCTCGGGACTGAGTCGCGTCAAGTGCGGTCATGCCGCCACGTCCTTCAGCCGGGAGACGATGTCCTGAATCTGGTCGGTCGCCAGATCGAGCTCCTGCTCCGCCGCGTCGACGTCGAGCATGCCTCCCCGCATCGAGATCGCGACGCGGTTCATGTACTTCACCTTGGCCAGGATCTCCTCGACCGAGCGCCGCAGGCGGATGTACCGCCGCTTCTCCGCGCGCGCGCGGTGGAAGCGGCGGGCGAGATCCTCCGCGTCCATCTGGCGGGCGGCGGCGAGAACGTCGTCCGCGGTTCGGCCGGGAATGACGCCGTAGTCGGGGATGCCTTCGACGTCCCGGACAGAGTCCGCGAACCAGAGTCTGCCGACATGCTCCACGCCATCATAGGCGATTCGCACGGAAACGTTGTGCACGCCGCCGTCTACCCTGAGAGTGCCCAGGTGGTGCCGGGTTGCGCGAGGGTCAAGCATCTGTCTCATCGAGAAAGTCAACCAATGCCGGAAAAAGCTGATCCGGGGCTTCTACATAGGGGACGTGGCCAGACCCCTCCAATAGTACAAATCGTGCGCCGAGCACGGCCGCGATTTCCCGGGAGGACTCCGCGGGGATCGGATCTTCCGAGCCGTGGACCACGAGCGCCGGACACTTCACGGTGCCGAGCGCGGCCCGCAGATCGTAGTCACCCAGACTTTCCCAGATCGATTTCTGCATTTTTCCGATTACCCGGAACGGAGTGAGCCGCGCGGCCTGCGCGGGATCGGCGAAGTAACCGGCGACGCTCAATTCGAAGGCGCGCTGGCGGTACGCCTCACGATCGATGTCCTGCAACCCGGACGCGGCAAGCTGCTCGCGCATGATCCGGATCCGGTCACTCTGCTGCCGTCGATTGAACTCAGTTTCGAACTCCTCCCGGTGCCGCCTGGTGGCCGGGGCGGGATCAATCAGCACCATGCGTCCCGGCCGCACGGCTACCCGTCCCGCCGCCGCCTCGACGGCGTAGAGCATCGCCAACAGTCCTCCCCACGAATAACCGACGATTGAGAGGGGTTCGAGGGCAAATTCTTTTACGACGGCCGCGAGGTCCTCCACCTGGGTCCGCCAGGTCACCGGGCCCTCATCGTCCTGTCGCGACCGGCCGCCGCCGCGCTGATCGTAGAAGATCAGCTCCCGATGGCGGGCCAGCTCCAGCATCTGCGGCAGGAGGTAGTCATGGCCGGCGCCCGGGCCGCCGTGCAGCACGAGCAACGGGGAAACGCCTTGCGGACCGTAGGCCGCCCAATAGAGCGGCACCGGAGTCTTCGCGGTGTAGCCATTGGCGCGCGGCGCGGGGATCGCTGCTGTCGGCATGGTCGGGGATGATACTCAGGGCCGGCTGCGAAAGGGCACCGCTGACGCCGAGAAACAAATGATCGAGGCTTTCGTCGCCGATGCGATTCGCCTGGAACCACGGGGCCCGGCGGCTTCTAACTTGCACGCCCCCCGATTCCAGTGTTCCGCCCCCGGAAAGTGAGCAAGGTGAGCCGAGTCCCGTGCTAGATCCGGACATTCCGCCAGGCGTCCGGAGCATGATCCAGCGCTATCTGGCGACCATGGATCACGTAGAGCTGCTGATGGTGCTCCGTGGCGGCCGCGACGAGTCGTTCCCGGTCTCGCGCCTAGCCAAGCAGATCCGCAAGCCGAAGGAGCTGGTCCAGCTTTGCCTTGACTCGCTGGCGAGCGCAGGCCTCGTGGCTCAGCTTTTCGACGGGACGTATCGGTACGCGGCGCGCGAGCCGACTCTGGATCGCACGGCGGAAGAGGTCGTCCGGCTGTACAACGAGCGGCCCGTGACTCTCGTGCGGCTCCTGTACGAGCGGCCCCCGACGGTCGTCGATACATTCGCCGACGCCTTCAAGCTTCGCAAAGGCTGAACAACGCATTGCTGGTCTGGGACGAGCACAGCCTCGTGACGGATCTGTCGAATCTCAGGACGCTCCCCGCGCTGGCGTCTGGCTGTATACCCTGCGGCTCGTCGCCTTCCCGCTCATCCTCTTCGCGATCATAGACAAGAACGCGAAAGCGTCCAGGGCAAGCTGAGCCGTCAGCGCGGCGCGCGCGGGGCGGGCTCGGTGGCGCGGTACCAGTCGATCTTGTCCGGATCGCGCGGCACGTCTACCCGGTCGCGCATGACGGCTTCGATCTCGGCGATCTCCCGCGGCGCTCCGCTGGCCCATTCCACGCCCGAGTCCGTGACCAGATAGTCGTCCTCGATACGCACGCCGATGTTGGCGTAGTGCCAGACGGCGGAAGCGATCCGGGCTTTCATGGCGTCGTTGCGCGCTGACGCCGGGATGATGTCGAGCAGGTTGGCCCGCACGTAGACTCCGGGCTCGATAGAGAACGCGTCCCCGGGCGCGAGAATGCCCGGCTGGATCCCCGACGTGCCCGGATCGTGCACGTCCAGTCCGATGCCGTGCCCGAGTCCGTGTATGTAGTACAGCCGATACTGCGGGCAGGTGGCGGCGCGCTGGTCGTTGCCGCAGTCGTACACGGCGTCGGCCGACTCGATCAGTCCCAGCGCGGCCAGGCCGTGCTTGATCACGCTGTCAACCGCGAGGTTCATCGCCATGCTATTCGCGCCCGGGCGCGCAACGCGCTCGGCTGCCGCCTGGGCGTCGCGCACGAGCTGGTAGATGGCGCGCTGCTCCGGTGAGAACACTCCGCTCACTGGCACGGTGCGCGTGACGTCGGCGGCGTAGCCGCGGTACGACGCGCCGACGTCCATCACCACCAGCTCGCCGGTGTTCATGAAGCGGTCGTTCCGGTTGTAGTGCAGCGTCGTCGAGTTCGGTCCCGACCCGACGATGCTCGCGAACGCGGGTCGGTCGGCGCCGTTGCGGCGGAAGGTGTACTCGATCAGCGCCTCGACCTCGAACTCGTTCATCCCGGGCGAGATCGAGCGCATCGCCAGCACCTGCGCGTCCACGGTGATGGCGATCGCCTTGCGGAGGAGGTCGAGCTCGGCGGGGCTCTTTCTGGCGCGGAGCCCGGCTATCAGGCGGTCGGCGTTCACGATCTCCGGGGAGCCGCGGTTCCGCAGCCGCAGAAAGATCTCGCCGCGGCCGCCCGGGAGGTACACCAGCGGCAGCGCCGCCGCGAGCGAGTCCACGACACGCTCGACATCCGAGTGATCCCGCGTCGCCAGGCCGGTTCGCTCGGCTGCTCCTTCGACGCCAAGCAGGATGCCGCTCCACACTTCGCGCGCGGGGTCACGCGGCGCGACGAAGAGAGTCTGAGTGACGAGTCCGTCCCGCTTCACGAGCACGAGCACCGCGTCCTGCTCGTGCAGCCCGGTCAGATACAGGAAGTTCGGGTCCTGGACGAAGTCCTCATAGTCGTGCTTCGGCTCGGGGGCTCCTTCGACGACCATGAACCCGTCGCGGATGCGCTCGGCGACAGCGGCTCTGCGTTGGGTGTACTCCGATTCGGTTATCTGCGCTTGCGCGGGCGGAGCTGTGGCGAAAGCGGCTCCGAGGAAAATGGCCAGCGGAATCCAAGTTTGGAGTGTGGCAGTACGGAGTGTGGCAGCAAGAAGTCGGCGGCCTTTGGGTGACCGCGCCGACGGATCCGCCGGTGCTCGCCGATTCCGCCGACTCCTCACTGCCAACCCCTCACTGCCACACTCCGAACTTGGATTCCTCTTCGTCATCCTCGGAGCCAAGGGCGTCTTCACCTGGCTATCCCATCGTTCCAGTGCATTATCGAATTCCATACCAGCGGAAACTCATGATGGTTCAGGTACCGGTGCAGCGGATTGAACGAGAAGGTGATCACGCGCCCTCTCCCGACCGGCACGTCGAAGATCGCGCCCTGTCCGATGATCTGATCCTGATTGCGCACCATGCCCGAGAGCACGTACTCGCTCGAGGCTGAGCCACCCCGCCCGCCCGCCTGCGCGGCCGCGGGCGGCGCGGCGCTGTCGGCCGGGGGCGAGGCCTCGCCCGCGCCGGGACGCGGAGTCTCCGGGATCCCGAAGAAGCGGCCCGTGGGCTCTTCTTCATCGCGCGGCGTGCGCGTGCCGAACTGCGCCACGATCATCCCGCGGTCGCGGCGATTGACCTGGAACAGCGGGCCGTTGCCGCGGAAGACGTTGGTCGTGTCCGGATAGCCGTACCACACCGGGTGGTTCGGCCGGCGGGCCATCATGCGCACGATGGAGCCCGGGTGAAACAGCCCGGTCGCCGTGTGCGGCGAAAGCGCGCGCGCGATTCCAGTCTCCGCCGCGAGCCGCGTCGCCCCGTGCAGCGTGATGAGCGTGCCGCCTTCGTTCACGAAGCGGTGGAGCTGCGCGAGCCCCTCGAAGCCGGGCCCGCCCGTCATGTCGGCGGTGGACGACGGGGTCCCGTGAGACGGGAACTCCGCGGTCTTAGTGTACGGTCGCGGGCCGAACTTCGTATCGTGCTCGTGGATCAGAGTCTCGACTCCGGCGCCGCCGGTGTTCGGCACGAGAATGACGTCGAACCGACTGCGCAGATTTCCGCGCCGCAGGTCGTCCTTGTGGATAGACGTATAGGGAATTCGCGCCTGGTCGAAGGTGAAGCGCACCCATCCTTCGTCCTGCGTGTTGGTCCACGTGTGATATACGGCGACGCGCGGGAGGTCCACCGCGTGCCGCTGCACGGCCGGGACCGCGCTCACGCGCTCGAGCGGCAGCGCGAAGCCGCGCGCGACGTCGCGCGCCAGCTCGTCTCCCAGATTCTCGAAGATCAGCGAGCCTTCGGGGAAGGTCTTGGATCCCGCGGTGAACGGGGCTTCCGCGGCGGTGACGCGTGTCCCGCGCGAGCGCTCGCGCAGCATGTACAGCGCGGGAAGGACTTCCGCCTGCGCCTTGTACTCGAGCACGTGCACGCCGCCGCTGCCGCTCACGTCGGCGGTCGCCGCCACGGTGTCGCGCAGCAGCGTGAGCCCCGGCCACCTGAACACGGCGCTATCGTCGACGGCCTTCACGTCGACGCCGTACATGTAGCCGAGCGTCCACGCGATGTCGTCGTACGGCGGGTTGGGCTCGTCGGCGGGGAAGTTCTGCTTGCTCAGCAGGCTGACCGCGAAGTTCCGGTACGGCTGGTTCAGGAGCACGACGAAGTCGCCGGCCGACTCGCCGCTGTCGCGGCGGTGCACTTCGATGCCGTGGCGGCGCAGCTGGTTCACCAGGTACGCGGCGCGCTTCGGGTCGCGCTGCCGCTCGAACGCCGGGATCGTGTAGGCGTGCGGCTTCTCGATGGATCCGCGCCGCATGCTGTTGACGCCCTTCTGCCAGAAGTTGCGCAGCAGCTGGTTGGAGTTGTGCGCGGTGAAGGCGAGCGACGCGATCACGCCTGCCTGCATGAAGTTCACGTTGTCGCGCGCGCCCCAGCGCACGCGCCGCGTGGGCGGGAAGGGGCGGTACCACTGCCGGCTCGTCACCAGGTTGCCGGCGTAACGGCTGTTACTGAGGTCGCGGATGTACGTGTTCGCGCCGGCGTTGCCGAACGTCTCGTAGAAGCGGCCGATGCCGTTGTGGTTGTTGGTGATCCAGAGCGCGTAGCCCGGGTACCAGCCGTCGTAAAAGCCCCACGTCCACACGCCGGGCAGTCCCTGCGCGGTGAGCTGCGTGACCTCGTTCTGAGCGAACAGGTGCCACTCGCCGATGGTGATTGGATCGAGCGTCTCGTTGTACGGGCCGGTGCCCGTGGAGATGTACAGCAGGGGAACCGACTCGTGCAGGTCGAGCGAGACGACGGGGAACCACTCGAAGTAGGAGCGATAGATCGACTTCGTCAGCTCCTGCGAGATCTGGATCCCGTCGCGGTTGTTGTCGTGGAAGACGTACTTGCCCCAGTACGGCGCGCTGCGCGGGAAGCCGTCGTCCCAATCGGTGCGCGCGCGGGTGTAGCGGTAGTACCAGTCCACCAGCTTGTCGCGCCCGTCCGGCTCGGCCACCGGATTGATCAGCGTGATGACGTTGTCGCGGATCGTCCGGATCTGCGGGTCGTCGCTGACCGCGAGCCGGTACACGAGCTCCATCAGCATCTCGGGTGAGCCCATCTCGGGCGAATGCAGCCCGCCGCTGATGTAGTAGATCGGCTTCGCGCGGGCGAGGACCGCGTCGAGCTCCGAAGCCGGGAGCCGCCGCGGGTCCGCCAGCCGGGCCGCGATCGCCTTCTGCTCCTCGAGCTGCGGCAGCAGCGCGTCGCCGGCGATCGTGAGCAGCAGCAGCTCGCGTCCCTCCTCGGTGGTGCCGACGTTCTCCACCCGCACCCTCGGCGTCGCCGCCGCCAGCGCGCGGTAGTACCCGTAGATCTCGCTCGTGCGGTGCATGACCCCGGGCGCGCCGATCACCGTCCCGAAGTGCTCGCGCGGCGAGGGAATGGTGGGATGGTCGGGGAGAGTAGCGACCGTCGCCGGTAGGAACAGCGGGTCCGACGTGTACTCGCGCACGAGCCGCGCGTACTCCGCGTCGATGGGCTGCTGCGCGCCGACGGGCGCGACTGTGAGGAGGGCGGTGGCGATGAGCGCGAGAGAGCGGGGGAGCGTCATGAGGTCACCTGAAGGTGTGCGGGGCAAGGCGGCGGGCGTAGATCAATGTGTGTAGCGGTTTTCCGAGCCCGCGGGGACAGGTGTCCTCACAGGGCGCGTCTTAGCGAGCGCAGTTTGCTCGCGTAGCGCCCGACGAGGATACCTGTCCCCGCGGCGGAGCGATGAAACCGCTATCGGAGCAACGACTTTGCGATCGTCTGCAACTGCATGTTCGACGTGCCTTCATAAATGGTCCCGATCTTGGCATCCCGATAAAACTTCTCGACCGGATAATCGGTCGTGTAGCCGTAGCCGCCAAACAGCTCGACGCACAACGACGTAACGCGCTCGCAGACCTGGGAAGAATAGAGCTTGGCCATGGCGCCGGTGCGCGCGATGTCGTGCCCCGCGTCCTTGAGCCGCGCCGCGTTGTACACCATGAGCCGCGCCGCCTCGAGCTCGGTCGCCGCCTGGGCGACCTGGAACTGGATCGCCTGGAAGTGCGCGAGCTCCTTGCCGAACTGGCGCCGCTCCTGGATGTACGCGACCGCCGCCGTGAGCGCGCCCTGCGCAACGCCGATCATCTGTGCGCCGATGCCGATGCGCCCTTCGTTCAGCGTCTCGATCGCGATCTTGTAGCCCTGGCCGACCGGGCCCAGCACGTTGGCGGCCGGAACTTCGCAGCCGTCGAGCAGCAGCTCCACCGTGCTCGACGCGCGGATGCCGAGCTTGTCCTCCTTCTTGCCGACCGTGAAGCCGGCCATGCCGCGCTCGACGATGAACGCCGTGATTCCCTTGTAGCCTGCCGACGGATCGGCGGTGGCGAAGATGACGAAGATGTCGGCTTCCGCGCCGTTGGTGATCCAGAGCTTCCCGCCGGTGAGCGCCCAGCCGTCGCCCTTCTTCTCGGCGCGCGTCGCGAGACTGAACGCGTCGGAGCCCGAGCCCGCCTCCGACAGCGCGTACGCGCCGACCGCTTCCGAGGTGAGTCGCGTGAGGTACTTCTGCTTCTGCTCTTCGCTGCCGTACTTGAGGATGGGGAAGTTGACCAGAGTGTTCTGCACGTCGCACAGGATCGCGGCGGACGCGTCCACCTTGCTGATCTCCTCCACCGCGAGCGCGACCATCATGAGTGAGCCGCCGGCCCCGCCGTACTCCTCCGGGACTTCGATCCCCATCAAGCCGAGCTCGAAGTACTTGGGTATCAGCGCCGGGTCGAGCTTGCACGCCTTGTCCATGTCACGGACTCGGGGGAGGACTTCCTCGCTCGCGAACGACGCAATCGCATCGCGGAACATCTCCTCTTCTTCGGAGAGGATGGTGAGCGGGGGGCGAGGCGTTTCGGTCATTCCGAGAATCTTACTCCGCGGTCCAGGCTCCTGGAATAATCCAAGGATTCCGCTCGGGCGCGGTTCGTGGCTAGCCTTACGCTGGGAGGGTCGCGGCTCCCGCGGTGCTGTCCTTGAATACGTCCAACGCGAGCTCCACCTTCCCAAACGGCGCCGACACCTGCGCCCCCTGCACGATCGGCCTTACCCGCTCCAGCATCTCCCGCGCGATCGCGATCCCCTCGGCGACTCCCGCTTCCTTCGACTTGTCGTTCGCCCGCCGCATCCGCGCGATGATGTGATCCGGCACGCTCACCCCCGGCACCTCGTTCGCCAGGAACTCCGCGTTCCGCACCGACACCAGCGGCCAGATCCCGGCGATGATCGGGATTTTCACGTGCTCGATCTTCCGCATGAAGCTCTCGAGCTGGTCCACGTCGAACACCGGCTGCGTGATCGCGTACTCCGCGCCGGCCTCGACCTTCCACTCGAACCGCTTGATCTCGTGCGGGATGTCGAGCGCCGCGGGATTCACTCCGACACCGATCGCGTACGACGTGGGCGCGCCGATGGCGTTGCCGCCTGGATCGAGCCCGCGATTGAGCCGCGCGACGAGATTCGTCAGGCCGATCGAGTCGACGTCGAATACCGCGGTCGCGTCCGGATACGGCCCCATCTTCGGCGGGTCGCCGGTGATGATGAGAATGTTGCGCAGCCCCACCGCCGCGGCGCCGAGCAGGTCGCTCAGCATGCCGAGCAGGTTGCGGTCGCGGCAGCAGTAGTGCACCACCGTCTCGATTCCCACCTGCTGCTCGATCAGCAGGCTCGTGAGCACCGCGCCCATCCGGCTCTGCGCGCGCGGGCCGTCGGGGACGTTGACGGCGTCGACTCCCGCGTCCTTGAGGGAGCGGCAATCGCGGAGCATGCGCGACGGGTCGACGCCGCGTGGCGGCACGATCTCGACCGACGTCACGAACTCGCCGCGCGCGATCTTGCCCGCGAACTTCGACCGCTCGGCGAACGGGACCGGCTCGACTCCGGGCGCTTCCTCGGGCGCGTCCGGCCGCTGCTTGCGGCGCTCGACCGACGGCGCCATCGCCGTGCGCGGCGACAGCGGCCGGATCCCCTCGACCATCGCGGCGATGTGCTCGGGCGTCGTACCGCAGCAGCCGCCCACTATGCGCGCGCCGGCGTGCACCAGGTGGAGCGCGTACGTGGCCATGTACTCCGGGCTCGCCATGTACATGCTGCGCCCGCCGACCTCGCGCGGCATGCCGGCGTTCGGCTGCGCGCTCAGCTTGCGGCGCGTGACCGGCGCCATCTTCTCGATCGCCTCGAGAATCGCCTGCGGCCCGACCGAGCAGTTGAGCCCGATGATGTCCGCGCCGAACGCGTCCAGCGCTTTCGCCACGTCCGCGGCGCTCACGCCGTACGGCGTCAGGCAGTCGGTCCCGATCGTCATCTGCGCGATGACGGGCATGTCGCGGTCCACCTCGCGCGCGGCGAGCATGGCCTGCTCGATCTCGTGCACGTCGGCGAACGTCTCGAGCAGAAACAGATCCACGCCGCCCGCGACGAGCCCGCGCATCTGCTCGGCGAACGCCGCGCGCGCCTCGTCGATGCCGGTCGGTCCGTACGGCTCGAGCCGCACGCCAAGCGGACCGACCGCGCCGGCGACGAGGACGTCGCCTTCGCCGGCCTCGACTGCGAGCTTCGCCGCGGCTTCGTTGATCTCCGCGACCTGCCCCCCGAGCCCGAACTGCGAGAGCTTGAGCCGGTTCGCGCCGAACGTATTGGTCTCGATCACTTCGGCGCCCGCGTCCACGTATGACCGGTGCACCGCGCGCACGAGATCGGGCGCGCGCAGGTTCAGCTCATCATAGCACTGATTGATGAACACGCCCTTGGCGTACAGCTGTGTGCCCATCGCGCCGTCGAACACGACGACCTGCAGCGGGTCGAGCAGGCGGGCGAGCTTGGCGTCGTCAGACAACGGCGGTCTCCGGCTCGCCGGCGGGTGCGTCGGCCGCGCCGCGCACGGCGTAGTACTTCGCCTCCGGGTGGTGCACGATGATCGCGGCCGTGGACTGCTCGGGCAACAGCTGGAACGATTCCGTCAGCCCCATCCCGAGCGCTTCAGTAGCGGGGAGCAGCTTGAATACCGTGGCGTGGTCGTCGAGGTCCGGGCACGCGCCGTAGCCCCAGGAGTAACGCTTGCCGGTGTCGAGCCCGAGCTCGTGCTGGATCCGCCGGTGCATCCATTCCGCGACGGCCTCGGCGGTCTCGACGCCGAGCCCGTGCGTGTAGTACGCCTCGGAGTATTCGTTGGCCGACTGCAACCTGTCGAACTCGCGGCTCGCCGCATCGCCGACCGTCACTATCTGAAGCGCGGCCACGTCCACGTCGCCGCTCTCGCTGGAGCGGAAATAATCCGCGAGGCAGAGCCGCTCGCGGCCGACCATGCGCGGGAAGTGGAAGCGCGCGATCTCGCGCAGCGAGCCGCCGTCGCTCTGGTACGCGGCCGGATCGTACACGATGATGTCGTTGCCCACGGACTGCACCGGGAAATAGCCGTACACCGCCCGCGGCTCCAGCCATTTGCGCGCGGCCGCGTCGGCCTTGAGCCGCGCGAGCGTCGGCTCGAATTCGTTCTTCACGGTGGCCTTGTACTGCTCGCCCGATCCGCGCGCGCCCCACTGCAGCCGGTACAGCTCGTCCAGGTCGAGCAGCTCGAACACTTCGTCGAGCGGGATGTCGCGCAGCACGCGCGTGCCCCAGAACGGAGGGCGCGGCACCGGATTGCCGGACGTGACGTCGCTGCGCGCGCCGGCGGCGTCGCCCACGGCGATGTCCTTGCCGACCGTCGTCCGCAGAAACACGTCGTTCTTCGCGTCGTCGAGGTTCTTCGCGATGAACTGCGCGCGCTTGTTCCCGTCCTGGAGGACGTCCATCGTCTCCAGCCCCTCGAACGCGTCCTTGCAGTAGAAGACGCCCGCGTCGAACGCGCGCTCGCCCTCGACGAACAGCGCGCGGCGGCCGAACCTGCGGTTGATCGCGGCGCCGCCGATCAGCACCGGGATCTTCATCCCGCGCTTGTCGAGCTCCTTCACGCACAGCGGCATCTGCTTGGACGTGGACACGAGCAGCGCGCTCAGCCCGATCGCGTCCGCGCCTACCTCCTCCGCTTTCTCGAGGATCGTGTTGACGGGAACCTGCTTGCCGAGGTCGAACACCGTGTAGCCGTTGTTCGACAGGATCGTGTTGACGAGCGACTTGCCGATGTCGTGCACGTCGCCGTACACGGTCGCGAGCACGACCTTGCCCTTGGTGTAGCCTTCCGCCTTCTCCAGGAACTGCTCGAGGTGCTTGACTGCTTTCTTCATGACTTCAGCGGACTGGAGCACGAAGGGCAGGATGAGCTCGCCCGCGCCGAACTTGTCGCCGACGTCCTTCATCGCGGGGAGCAGCACTTCATTGAGCACCCGCACGGGGTTCTCGCGCACTCCGGCTTCGTCGAGCTGCGCTTCGATTCCTTCCTTCTTGCGGTGCACGATCATCCAGTGGATTTGCTCGTCCACCGACATGCCCGCGGTGGGATCCTCCTTCTCGACGGCCTCGGTGGCGCCGTCACCGCCGAGCGCCGCGAAGTATTCGATGAATCGCTGGAGAGCGTCTTCCCGCTTGTTGAAGACGAGGTCGTCGGCCAGCGCGCGCTCTTCCTGCGAGATCTCCGCGTACGGATGGATGTGCGCGGGGTTCACGATCGCCGCGTCCAATCCCGCCTGCACGCAGTGGTGCAGGAAGACGGAGTTGAGCACGGCTCGCGCTTCGACCGTGAGCCCGAAGGACACGTTGGAGACGCCGAGTATAGTGGAGACACCCGGCAGCTCGCGCTTGATGAGGCGGATTCCTTCGATGGTCTCGTGCCCGGAGTCGATCCACTCCGCGTCGCCGGTGGCGAGCGTGAACGTGAGCGCGTCGTAGATGAGATCTTCCGGCGCGAGGCCGTACTCGCCGACTACGATGTCGTAGATCTTCTTCGCGACCTCGAGCTTCCGCTCTTTGGTCTTGGCCATGCCGATCTCGTCGATCGTGAGCGCGATCACCGCGGCTCCGTGCTTCTTTACGAGCGGCACGACCGAATCGATCCGCTTGCGGCCGTTCTCCATGTTGATGGAGTTGACGATCGCGCGGCCGGGGACGTGCTCCAGCGCGGCGGCGATGACGTCGGCTTCGGTGGAGTCGATCACCAGCGGCGTCTCGACGCTCATGGACAGCAGCTTGACCACCTTCGACATCTGCTCGGCTTCGTCCGCGCGCTCGGTGAGCGCGACGCACACGTCGAGCACGTGCGCGCCCGAGTCCACCTGGTCGCGCGCGACGTCGAGAATGCCTTCGTAATCGTCGGCGAGCAGCAGGCGCTTGACCTTGCGCGAGCCCTGCGAGTTCACGCGCTCGCCCACGAGCAGCGGCGGCGGGTCCTGGTGCAGCGTGATCGCGCGCATCGCGGAGCTGACGCGCGGCACGTGCCGCTTGCCGTTCGTCTCCGGCCGCACTGCGGACTTCTCCGCGTCGCGCACGGCGCCGACGATCTTCTCGAGGTGCTCGGGCGTAGTGCCGCAGCAGCCGCCGACGACGCGCACGCCGAACTCGCGCACGAATTCGGACAGCGCTTCCGCCATCGGCGCCGGCTCGAGCGGATAGATCGCCTCGCCGGTTCCGGTATTCAGCGGCAGGCCGGCGTTGGGAATGACCGAGATCGGCAGCGTCGCGTGCTCGCTGAGGTAGCGGATCGGCTCGCGCATGTGCTCCGGACCCGTGGAGCAGTTGAGCCCGATGACGTCCACGTTCAGCGCTTCGAGCGTCGTCATCGCGCTGGCGATGTCGGTGCCGAGCAGCATGCGCCCGCTGGTGTCGAGCGTGATCTGGACCTGGAGGACGACGCGTTTGCCGAGCTCCGCGAACAGGCGCTCGACGCCGGTCACCGCCGCCTTCACCTCGAGGATGTCTTGCGAAGTCTCGATGAGCAGGACGTCCACGCCGCCTTCGACGAGGTACTTGGCCTGCTCGTAGTAATTCTCGGCCAGCTCTTCGAAGGTGATTTGCGACAGCGCCGGATCCGAGCTCGACGGGAGCATGCCTGTCGGGCCCATCGAGCCCGCGACGAACCGCGGACGGTCGGGCGTGGCGAACTTGTCACACGCCGCGCGGGCGAGCTTCGCGCCTTCGACGTTGATCTCGCGCACCTTGTCGCCGAGTCCCCACTCCGCCAGCCGGCGGGGTGTCGACTGGAAGGTGCACGTCTCCACGACGTCGCAGCCGACCGCGAGGAACGACTCGTGGATCCCCTGGATGACGTCCGGGCGCTTGAGGATCAGGTAGTCGTTGCACCCCTCCAGCTCCTTCCCGCCGAAGTCATCGGCGGTCAGGTTGTGGCGCTGGATGTTGGTCCCCATCGCGCCGTCGTACACGAGGACGCGGCGGTCGAGGGCTTCGAGGTACGGGAGCTTTATGTCTGGCACTCGCATGGTCTCAAAAATGAAAAAAGCCCGGGCGCTAAGTGCGCCGGGCGTGGCGCTTTAGCGGTTGTTTAACGTGGCCGCAATTTGCCTGAAATCGCCACGGGCTTTCGAAATGTCGTGCTGCTCTACAACTATAGTAGCGAGGCGGCTCGGGAGCAAGAATCCGCTGAGCAAGATATCGGACGGCAACCCTCCAAGGTGGAATGCATGAAGCTATCGAGACTTTTGCTCGGCTTGATGCTTCTGGCTGGGATCCCGGCTGCCGACGCTCAGGTGGCTCCAGGGCAGAGCGCGACCGACTTGACCGAGCAGATCAGAGTACGTCAGGTGGTTCGTCTTGAAACTTCCGCTGGCCTCGAGCGTTCCGGGAAGCTGATCCGAATCGGGCCGGACAGCCTGTACTTGAGGAATGGCCCCGTCGCGAAGAATCAGATAATTCGTCTCCGAGTGTTCGAGGGCACACGGGCGCGGCGGTGGGGTGTAGTTGGTGCCGTTCCCGGAGCCCTGTTCTTTGGGTACGCGGGCTATGAGCTCAACGGTCTCGACGACAGCGCCGACCGCTGTCGTGGCCTTCATTGCGGGGCGCTTCCTGGCGCTGCGATCGGAGCTCTACTCGGATACGGCGTCGGTGCGTTGCTCGGCAGCACTCGAGATGTTTGGCGCACTGTCAAAGACAGTAGGTAGGTGCCGTAGTCGAAGACACGAAAGATCTTGTTAGGCGCAATCGTCGATGAAATCGTTGGGGTACCATTCCGCAGCCAAGAACGTGACGCCGAGAGACTCGATATGAGCAACTCACGCCGCCTGAAGCGGTCAAATGATCGCGTGATCGCCGGAGTCTGCGGCGGCATTGCGGAGTTTTTCGGCTGGGAAGTGACCGCGGTCCGGGCTCTGTACGTATTCCTCTCGGTGATCTCGGCCGCATTTCCCGGCGTCCTGGTGTACGTGAGCCTGTGGTGGATAATGCCATCCGCCGAGGACCTTGACTTTGATCTCGATGAGTTCCGGGAACAGTGAACTACCGATGATCCGAAAGCTCAAAGACGGCCGATTTCGGCTGTACTCGCGCAAGAAGGATCCGAAAACCGGGAAGCGCAGGAACCTCGGCACTTTCGCCACGCGCGCGGCGACGCAGAAGCATGAGCGCGCCCTGCAGTTCTTCAAGCGACGGGGCTAGTCGATCTCGGAAGTATCAGCGAGCTCCAAAGTTCCCGGTTCATCCGCCACCGTCGGGCGTAGGGCACCCGAATCGACTCCCATGCGTCGAGGACCACCGATGAGTATGCGCACGTATCTTCTCGCGGCCGGGGGTACGCTGGCCATTGCTCCTGTCATGCTGCATGCGCAGGAAGCGCGACCGAGCAGCATCGCTCCCGCGGCAGTGTTCACCGATCCCGACCGCGCGGCGAAGCTTGCCACCGCCTATCCCGCGATCGACAGCCTGGTGTATAGCTTCGCGCAGCGCGCGCGCGTTCCGGGCATCGCGTACGGGATCGTGGTGGACGGACAGCTGGCGCACTGGGCGACCGCCGGGTTTCGCGACGCCGATGCGCGCGCGGGAGTCGATTCGGCGACGGTGTTCCGCATCGCGTCGATGTCCAAGAGCTTTGCCGCTGTCGCGATCCTGCAGCTGCGTGACGCGGGCAAGCTCGCGCTCGACGATCCCGCGGAGGAATACGTCCCCGAGCTTGCGGGCCTGCGCTATCCCACGGGCGACTCGCCGAGGATCACCATTCGCCATCTGCTGTCGCACTCCGAGGGGTTCCCCGAGGACAACCCGTGGGGCGATCAGCAGCTCGCGGCGACGGACGACGAGATGGCCGCGATGATACGAAGCGGCATTCCGTTCTCGACCGCGCCCGGCACCGCGTACGAGTACTCGAACTTCGGCTTCGCGATTCTCGGCCGCGTCGTGGCGAACGTGTCCGGCATGCCGTACGCGCGCTACGTTCGCGAGCGCATCCTACTGCCGCTCGGAATGAACGTCACGACGCTTGAAGCGCGTAGCGTGCCCCCGCACCGCCTCGCGCACGGGTATCGCCTGCGCGACGGCGAGTGGCTCGAGGAGCCGCAGCTCCCCGACGGCGCGTTCGGCCCGATGGGCGGCATGCTCACCTCCATCTCCGACCTCGGCCGCTGGGTGGGCTTCATGCTGGACGCGTGGCCGCCGCGTGACGACCCCGACAGCGGTCCGCTGAGCCGTGCTTCCCGCCGGGAGATGCAGCAGGTCACGCGCTACATCGGCGCGTCGGCGAGCACCGACAGCACGGGGAACATCTCGCTGGCGGCCAACGGCTACGGCTACGGACTGCGTGTGCAGCAGACGTGTCTCTTCTTGGCGTCGGTCTCGCACACCGGCGGGCTGCCGGGCTTCGGCTCGCTCATGCGCTGGCTTCCCGAGTACGGCGTCGGGATAGTCGCCCTCGGCAATCTCACCTACACCGGCTGGACTCCGGTGAGCACGCAGGCGCTCGAGATTCTGCAGCGAACCGGCGGACTCGTGCCGCGCGTTCCGCAACCGGCGCCGGTTCTGTTGGAGAGACGCGAACAGGTGTCGCGTCTCGTCGCGCGGTGGAGTGATGCGCTCGCCGACAGCCTTGCGGCGATGAATCTGTATCTGGACGAGCCGAAGGATCGGAGGCGGGCGGCGATCGAGCGACTTCGGAGTACCGCTGGAGATGAATGCCGGAATGAAGGTCCGTTCGTGGTGGCGAACGCGCTGCGGGGCCGCTGGCGAATGCGCTGTCGAGACGGCGATCTACAAATCTCGATCACCCTCGCTCCGACCGAGCCGGCGAAAGTGCAATACCTGCAAGTCACGCCGCTCGCGCGCGAAGCCGCTCTGGAGCCGGGCCCGGCATGCGTAGCACGTCCGTAACGTGCTCGCGCCTTATTTACCCTTCGTCGGCCGCTTCTTCTTCCCGTGATCCTTCTTGATCAGCTCGTGGATCCGCACGCCGCGCTGACCCGCGTTCGGTCCGGTGTCCGCGACCGCGCCGCCCAGCCGCACGTCATCCTCGATGAAATCCACGCCGTCGCGATCCGCCTTCAGATCTTCGACGTCCACCTGTTTCACCCTGAAGTGGCCGGAGAGGTCTCGGCCATTGTGCGTCTTCCTGCGTTCGGACATTGCTGAGCTCCCCCTGAACGCCAGGACCGCGAACGGTGTGCCAGAGGCCCGAAACCGCGACGGTCTAAGGGAGTACCCGGGCCAGCCAGCGCAGGGTGTTCAGCACGAACTGCTGGTTCTGCGCCCCCTTGAACGCGAGTCCCTTGCCGAGCGCATTGTCCGGATCTTCCGCGCCGCCGGCCGGCACCTGGAACGCGCCCGACTCCGATACCACCACCACACGGCCCTGATCCAGCTTGAAGGCCACGGCCTGCGCGCGTCCGACCGCCGGCACGCGATGCTCGGCGCTGCCACGCTCCGGCGCGTCCTTCCAGTAATCGAACGCGTCCGGTGAGAGCGCGAGCAGCACGGAGCCGTCGAACGGTCCCGTCAACGAGCTGCCGAGATACGTCGCAACGCGATCGACCTTCTCGTCCCGGTTCCTGCCGTCCAGTATCGCGTGCTTGCCGATCGTCTTGCGCTCGCGCGTGAACATGATGTAGCTGCCGCTGAGATCATCGGGCGGATACGTGTACCCGGCGGGTCTCTGGCCGGCGTCCCACGTCCGCGTGTTGCGGACTTCGACGCCGAGCGCCTCCGCCAGCGTGCGCGTCGCCGCCGGCACCGGCGCTTCGTCGAGCAGCAGCAGCAGGTTCCCGCCCGCGCGGACCCAGCGGGTGATCGCGTTGACTTCTTCGGTACTGAACGCGTCGCGCCGCGCCTGGTCGGTCCACGCGAAGTCCGCGCCCGCGGACTGCATGCTGGCGCGTGCCGCGCCGAGTGGACTCGCGATGATGACGAGGTCTGCCTGGCTGAGCGCCGTCGGCGTCCACGTCGATTCGTGGAAGGAGACGCGGAAGCCGTCCCTGTTCAGCAGTTCGACGAGGGGCGCGAGCTCCGCGCGGTCCTCGTTGAAATGTCCCGCGTCTATCAGGACGCGCGGTCCCGTTCCGGCGGGAAACGCGGGCTGGCGAACCTGCGGAGTGAACTGCTGCGCATCAGCGGCGCTCGCGACCAACGCCGCGCCCGCAAGGAATCCGACGAGAAAACTTCGACGCATGGCCTGCACCTCAAGCGGGTGGGAAAACCAACGAGCCGGTATTGCAGTTTGTTCAGGATACACGGGCGCGGACAAGGCGGTTCCGGCTAAAGGGCGCTGACGAGGATGCGCGCGAGAAAGCCGAGGAGGAAATACGCGAGGATCGGGGTGATGTCGATCATTCCGAGGGTCGGGACTATCTGGCGCAGCGGCCGCAGGATCGGCTCGCTCAGCAGGTACGACCACCTGAGCCACGGGGAATACGGGTTGACCGGCAGCCAGGAGCTGATCACCCGGACGATGAGCGCGAGCCGGAGAATCGCGAACGTCCAGACGACCAGCAGGCGGAAGACGCCGGCGGCGCCCTGGTTCGCGGCGAGCGCGGCGAACAGCACCTGGTTCCGGACGAAGCCGAGCAGGCTGAGGAGCAGAATCGCCCCGACGACCGCCGCGACCAGCGCCCACCAGGGCGCTACGGCGGGCGACCCGCCCGCGCGCACGACTCGGCGCTCGATGGGAGCGATGAAAGGATCGATGGTCGAGCGGAAGTAGCGCGCGATCGGGTTGAACGCGTTGATCCGCTTCGTGCGGACGGCCCAGTCCACGACGCAGATGACGGCGAACACCGCCACTACGAACAGCGTCGCGACGCGGACGGCTCCGAGGATCGAATCGATAGCGGGCAAGCGCGGCTACTCGAACCGGGGAGTCATGCCGAGCGATCGCACGAGAAACGCGAACCGGTCCGCGGCCTCTTCGATCTGCTTGGAGGTCGGCTTCCCGGCGCCGTGCCCCGCCTTGGTCTCGATCCGGATCAGGATCGGAGCCGGCCCGCCCTGTGCCGCCTGCAGCGCGGCCGCGTACTTGAAGGAGTGGCCGGGGACGACGCGGTCGTCGTGGTCCGCCGTCGTGATCAGCGTCGCGGGATAGCGCGCGCCCCGCCGGATGTTGTGCAGCGGGGAGTACGCGTACAGCACGCGGAACTGCTCCGCATCGTCCGGCGACCCGTAGTCCGAGGTCCACGCCCAGCCGATCGTGAACTTGTGGAAGCGGAGCATGTCCATCACGCCCACGGCCGGCAAGGCGGCGCCGAACAGCTCGGGCCGCTGATTGAGGACCGCGCCGACGAGGAGCCCGCCGTTGGATCCGCCGGATATCGCGAGCTTCGCCGGCGAAGTGTACCGCTCGCGCTGCAGGTATTCCGCGGCCGCGATGAAATCGTCGAACACGTTCTGCTTGTTCGCGAGCTTGCCGGCATCGTGCCACTCGCGGCCGTACTCGCCGCCCCCGCGGATGTTCGCGACCGCGTACACGCCGCCCATCTCGAGCCAGAGCAGATTGCCGATGGAGAACGAGGGCGTCTGCGGGATGTTGAATCCGCCGTAGCCGTGCAGCAGCGTGGGGTTGTTTCCGTCGAGCGCGATGCCCTTGCGCGCGGTGATGAACATCGGGACGCGCGTCCCGTCCTTGCTCTCGTAGAACACCTGCTTCGTCTCGTACAGTGACGGATCGAAGTCCACGCGCGCTTCGCGGAAGATCTCGCTTACGCCCGACCGCACGTCGTACCGGAAGACGGTCGTGGGATAGAGGTACGAGGTGAAGGAGTAGAACATCTCCCGGTCACCGCGGTCTCCGCTGAAGCTGACCATGCCCGGTCCGGGGAGCTCCAGCTCGCGCTCGAACCGGTAACTGCCGACGCGCGTGCGGGAAATAGTGGCCGGGGCGCCCGCGCGGCGAGTCCCTCCCGGACCTTGGGGCCGGCCCGTTCCTCCGCGCAGAATCTCCGCCGGCGGCACATAAAAGCGAATCGAGGCCCGCGCGTCCTGGAGATAGCGCGCCACCAGCCGGTCACCGACGAACGCCGCGGTCTGGAGAAGGTCCCTCGACTCCGGGATGAGCGTGCGCCAGTTCTCCTCCCGCGGATTGTCGATGTCTACGGCGATGAGTCGCTCGCGCGGAGCGTTCCTGTTCGTTCGCAGGATGAACTCGGTGCCGTTGTTTCCCACGAAGTCGTACGAAGCTTCGAGCCTGTCGATCAGCCGCACGACGGGCGCGTTCACCAGCGGGCGGCCCGGGCTCGCGAGGTCCTTGAAGTACAGCCGGTTGCGCGTGTCGGTGCCTTCGCTCGCGTAGATGATCAGGTATTGACCATCATCGGATACCTCGCCGTTGAGGCGCCAGTCGGGCTGGTCGGGGCGGTCGTAGACCAGTTCGTCAGCCGACTGGCTCGTGCCGATCCGATGGTAGTAGATCTTCTGGAACTTGTTGACGCTCTGCAGCGCGTTCCCGCCGGCCGGCTCGTCGTATCGCGAGTAGAAGAAGCCGCGGTTGTCCCTGGTCCACGAGATCCCGGAGAACTTCACCCAGCGCACCGTGTCGGCGAGGTCGCGCGCGGACTCCACGTCCCGCACTCGGATCTCGTTCCAGTCCGACCCGCTGCGAGCGATGCCGTACGCGAGCAGCCGGCCGCTCTCGGACGGCTCGGTCGAGGTCAGCGCGACGGTACCGTCGGCCGACAGGGTGTTGGGGTCGAGCAAAACCCGGGCTCTGCCGCCGCGGCCCTGTTGGGTGTACAGCACGCTCTGATTCTGCAGCCCGCTGTTCTCGAACCAGAAGTAGCGGCCGCCCTGCTTGAACGGGACTCCGTACCGGGCGAAGTTCCACAGCTCGGTGAGGCGCGCGGCGATGCGCGGCCGCTCGGGAATCGCCGCCAGCCAGCCGAAGGTGAGCGCGTTCTCCGCCACGATCCACGCCCGGGTCACCGGCGAATCGGTGTCCTCCAGCCAGCGATACGGATCGGCTACGGCGACCCCGTGCAGGAGGTCGGTCTGATCGGCCTGCGGGGCGGCCGGGTACGAGAGGGCCGGCGACTGGGCGCCCGCCAGCCGGGTGGCGACGAGCAGCAGGGCCAGGATTAGCAGGGGACGATTCGGGATGCGCATTATCGGGAGTGAAGGAGTCGCACTTCTAATCAATGTACGCCCGCGGAGTTCCGCTCCGGTACGGGACCCCGGCTAGATTTCGGGGAGGTGTCACGGACACCTCCAACTATCTCATGGGAACGACCATGGCAAAGTCTGCGACGATAGAAGCCCCCCCGAAAGCCTCGGCCGCGACGCTCGACGTCACCGACACGAGATCCGGCGAGAAGCACACGCTTCCGATCACCGACGGCGCGATCCGCGCGACGGACCTGAAGAAGATCCCCAGCGGCGACCCCGACGGGGGCGGCCTCATGAGCTACGACCCGGCGTTCCTGAACACCGCGGCGTGCCGGAGCTCGATCACCTACATCGACGGCGACAGGGGAATTCTGCGCTACCGCGGTTACCCGATCGAGCAGCTGGCCGAGCGGGCGAATTTCCTGGAGGTCGCGTGGCTGCTGCGCCACGGGGAGCTGCCGGACCAGAAGGAGTACGACGAGTTCGAACACGACATCACGTACCACACGTACGTGCACGAGAACATCCGGAAGTTTCTCGAGGGGTTCCGCTACGACGCGCACCCGATGGCGATGCTCAACAGCGCGGTCGCGGCGCTGGCCTCGTTCTATCCGGATTCGCGCAACATCTTCGACGCCGAGCACCGCGACATCTCGATCATCCGCCTGCTGGCCAAGGTCCCGACGATCGCGGCTTTCTCGTACCGCCACGTCAAGGGCCTCCCGTTCGTGTATCCGGACAACGATCTCTCGTACGTCGAGAACTTCCTGTCCATGGTCGCGCGGATGAGCGAGACAAAGTACGAGGCGGACCCGGTTTTCGTGAAGGCGCTCGAGATCCTGTTCATCCTGCACGCGGATCACGAGCAGAATTGCTCCACCAGCGCGGTCCGCGCGGTGGGCTCGTCGCACGTGGACCCGTTCTCGGCGATCTCGGCCGGCATCGCCGCGTTGTTCGGTCCGCTGCACGGCGGCGCGAACGAGGCCGTGCTCCGGATGATCGGCGAGATCGGGCATCCGAAGAACGTCCCCGAGTTCATCGAGGGAGTGAAGGGCGGCAAGGGCCAGCGCCTCATGGGCTTCGGCCACCGGGTGTACAAGAGCTACGACCCGCGCGCGCGGATCGTGAAGCAGCTCGCGGACGACGTGTTCAAGGTCGTCGGCGTGGACAAGGACCTGGAGATCGCGCTCGAGCTGGAGCGGATCGCGCTGTCGGACGACTACTTCGTCTCGCGCAAGCTGTACCCGAACGTGGATTTCTACACCGGGCTGATCTATCGCTCGATGTCGTTCCCGGCCGAGTTCTTCACGGTTCTGTTCGCGATCGCGCGAACGGCGGGGTGGCTGGCGCAGTGGGAGGAGATGCTGCTCGACAAGGAGCAGAAGATCGCGCGCCCGCGGCAGATCTACACCGGGCCCGGCGAGCGCGAGTACAAGACGAAGCTCACGCCGGCCAAGGGCGGGCACCGCAGCGCCAAGAAGGACGCGCTGCGGCAGTAGAAACTCGCCGAACTACGAAACCTTGCGGGTTTTCTTCTTGAGGAAGTCCATCAGGATGAACTGACCGAGCGTCATCGTGTTGGTGAAGTAAGCCTTGCCGAGGCTGATCTCCGACACGCGCTTGACGAACTCGACCAGCGCCCGGTCGCGCGCCAGCATGAAGGTGTTGATCATGATCCCCGAGCGCCGGCAGTTCGCGACCTCGCGCAGGGTCTCGGCGATCACCGTCGCGTCGAGGCCCATCGAGTTCTTGTAGATCTGCCCGTTCGGCATCGTCAGCGCGCTCGGCTTGCCGTCGGTGATCATGACGATCTGCCGCATGTCCTTCTTCTGCGCCATGAGTATGCGGCGCGCGAGCTTGAGCCCTTCGGCGGTGTTGGTGTGGTACGGCCCGACCTGCGCCTCGGCCAGCTTCGCCAGCGGGATCTCCTCGGCCGAATCGTGAAACAGCACGACCCGGAGCGTGTCGCCGGCGAACTGCGTCCGGATCAGGTGCGTGAGTGCGAGCGCGACTTTCTTGGCCGGCGTGAACCTGTCCTCGCCGTACAGGATCATCGAGTGCGACGTGTCCAGCATCAGCACCGTGGCGCACGACGACCTGTACTCGGCCTGCCGCACCATCAGGTCGCGGTAATCCAGATCCAGCGGGATGTCGAGCGAGCCCGTGCGGCCGAGCGCGCGCAGGAGGGTCTCGTTGACGTCGAGGTTCAGCGTGTCGCCGAACTCGTACTCCTTGGTCCAGCCGTCGGCCTCGACTCCCGTCGCGAGGTACTGCGTGTCGTGGCTGCCAAAGCTCGACTTTCCCAGCGAGCCGAGTATCGAGCGGAGCGTCTTGTAGCCGAGGAAGTCGATCCCCTTGTCGGTAAGGTTGAACTGCACCGAATTCGCGGCGGCGTGCGACAGGCTGCCCTTGCCGACCACCGGCTGGTGACCGGACGGCATCTGCGGCGGCGCTTCAACGGCGATGTAGCCCTCCGCCGCCAGCCGCTGGACCAGCTCGTCGAGCAGCTTCGCGAGGTTGGCCTGCGATTCCTCGTCGCCTTCGCCGCGCAGCGCCTGGAGCATCTCGGGCGTGAACTGCCCGCCCTTCAGCAGCGCGTTGAGGATCGCTTCCTTGAGCGCGCCGAGCGAGCGGTCGGCGTCCTCGCCGATGTCGCCCCAATACGGATGCTGCGCGGGCCCGCCGGCAAAGCCGGATTGAAGGAGGAAATCGGCCAGCTTGTCGAGCAGGGCCTCGAGGTCGACAGCGTCGGCGAGGTCGGCACTGAACTTCGAATACGTGTGAAACCTCATATCCAATAATACGGGTGGGCCGGCGGTGGATGCAGGTGGAAAGCCCTTGCGAGAGACTGGCGGAATCCAAGAGGTGAGATGCCAGACGACAGAAGTCAGACGGGAGATGATCTTCATCTGGCGATCTGTCATCTCACTCCTGGCATCTCACCTCTTGGATTCCGGTTGCCCTAACCAGGAGCGGCAAAAGCTGAGTATACTCCGCCCGTGCCCCGATCCCTCAATCCGTTCCGCGCTCTCAAAGCACATCGGAATTTCAGGATTTTCTGGATCGGGCAGGCCGTCTCGCTCACCGGCAGCTGGGTGCAGATCGTGGCCCAGGGATGGCTCGCGCTGGAGCTGTCCAACGACGCGTTCATCGTCGGCGTGGTGAGCGCGGCCGGGTCGTTCCCGGTGCTCGTGTTCTCCCTGTACGGCGGCGTGATCGCGGACAGGTACGACAAGCGCAGGCTGGTGATGATAGGTCAGGGGCTGCTCGCGCTCGAGGCGGCGCTGCTCTGGTGGTTCGTGCTGACCGGCACTATCACGATCCCGTGGCTGCTCGCGCTCGCGACTTTTGCCGGGATCGTGAGCGCCTTCGAGATCCCGGCGCGCCAGGCGCTGCTCATCGAGCTCGTGGTGCGCGACGACCTGATGGACGCGATCGCGCTGAACACGAGCGCTTTCAACCTCGCGCGAATCCTCGGCCCGTCCATCGCTGCGGCGGTGATCGCGAGTGCCGGGCTCGCGTGGGCTTTCGGGCTGAACGCGCTCAGCTTCTCGGCGGTGCTGGCGGGGCTGTTCATGCTGCGGCTGCCGCCGTACGTGCGTCCGGTCGGTCGCCCATCGCCGATGGCGGGACTCAGGGAAGGGATCGCGTACATGTTCAACACGACGGAGATCATCGTCGTGATGCGGATGGTGTCGGTATTCTCTATCTTCGGCGTGCCGTATCTCACGCTGATGCCGGTGTTCGCGCGCGAAGCGCTCGGGCTGGGCGCGAGCGGCTACGGGCTGCTCATGAGCGTGACGGGGATCGGCGCGCTTTCGGGCGCGCTGTTTCTGGCGGCGGTCGGTGGACGCGTCCGACGGGGCCGGCTGTTCGCGATGGCGTCGGTTGCTTTCCCGTTGATGATTCTCGCGCTCTCGGCGACGAGGCAAGCGCCGGTCGCCGGGTTCGTGGTGCTGTTGGCCGGACTTTCGATGATTCTCCAGACGGCGCTCGCGAACGGGATCCTGCAGGCGATCGTGCCCGACGAGCTGCGGGGCAGGGTCATGGCGGCGTACGTCGTGGTGTACGTCGGGTTCGCGCCGATCGGGTCGTTCGCGGGAGGAGCGATGGCGCGGGCGGTGGGGATCGAGTGGACACTGGCGGCCGGTGGGGCGGTGATGCTGCTGTTTGCGTTATGGACTTTCTGGAAGCACCCGGAGTTGAGGACACTCTAGCCCGGGACCGTTTTAGCTCCAGGAATATTCCAGGGGGAATCCAGGCCGTGGAGCTTTGAGCTGTTAGCTGTCAGCTCTCAGGCAACTGACATATTGGACGTGTCGATGCGTTTGCCCCGAAATCCCGGGAACGTCCCAATCGCAGTTGCTGATTGCTGATGGCTAATAGCTCACTGCTAACGGCCTGGATTCCCTCGGCGGGTCACCAGGACTCCGCTACGCCGTCCACCATATCCTCCCCGCGACGACGACCAGAAAAACGGCGAACGCCCGCTTCAACGTCGCGTCCCCCATCGTGTGCGCCAGCTTCGCCCCGAACCACGCGCCGGCGAACAGTCCCAGCGCGACCAGCAGCGACGCCCTGATGTCGATGTTCCCGTTGCGGTAGTACTCCCACGCCCCCAGCGCGCCGACCGGCAGCAGCAGCGCGCCGAGCGAGGTTCCCGTCGCCGTCAGCGGAGTCATCTTGGCGATGAGCAGCAGCGCGGGCACGATCACTATCCCGCCGCCGATCCCGAACATCCCCGACAGTACGCCGGCGAGCACTCCGATCACCAGAAAAAGGAACACGGTCATTTCGCCGCCTCGTGATATGGGTCGCGTAGGTGCACCGGAGCGGCCTTGCCGCGGATTCGCAGATTGAGCATCTCCACGAAGAGCGAGAAGCCCATGGCGAAGTAGATCATTCCCTTCGGCAGGTGGAACTCGAGTCCTTCGGCGACCAGACTCACGCCGATGAGCATCAGGAAGCTCAACGCGAGCATCTTGATGGTCGGGTGCCTATCGACGAAGCGGGAGATGACCCCAGAGAACGCGATCATCACTCCCACGGCAGCGAGGACCGCCGCCACCATGATCGCGAGCTCGTCGACCAACCCGACGGCAGTAATGATCGAGTCCAGCGAGAACACGAGGTCGAGCAGCAGGATCTGACCGATGACGCTCACGAAGTTCGCCGCCACCTTCGCGGAGACGCGGCCCACCTCTCCCTCGAGCTTGTCGTGCACCTCGTGCGTGCTCTTCGCGATCAAAAAAAGGCCCCCGAGTATCAGGATCAGATCCCGCCCCGAGATCTCCTGGCCGAGCACCGCGAACAGCGGGGCCGTCAGCTTGATCATCCACGCCAGCATGAACAGCAGCATGACGCGCGTGATCGCCGCGAGCCCGAGGCCGAGCTGCCTCGCCTTCGCCTGCTGATTGGCCGGGAGCTTCCCGGCCAGAATCGCGATGAAGACGACGTTGTCTATCCCGAGCACTACCTCGAGCGCGAGCAGCGTCGCGAAAGCCAGCCATGCATGGGGATCGGTTAGCAGCCCGATCACGAGATTCCTCTGTTGATTGCGATCAGGACCTTGTCGGCGAAGGTGTCGACTTCGTCGAGCGTGGTGTACACGTTCGGGGTGATGCGCAGCCCGTTGTACTCCTTGTGCGCGATCGGCGTGGTGACGATGCGGTGCTTCGCCATCAGCCAGCTCCCCAACGCGCCGCTCTCAATTCCGTCGACGTTGAAGAGCGCGATCGCGCCCGAGTTGCGGTCGTCGAGGTGCGTGAGGACGTGGACGCGGTCGCTCGCCGCGGCCAGGCGCTTCGCCCAGCGGTCGCGCAGCAGCCGCAGCCGCGCAGCCTTGCGCTCGGCGCCGATCCCGCGATGGAACGCCAGCGCGGCCGAGATCGCGTTGTGATTGGCCGCGGGGTGCGTGCCGATCTCCTCGTACTTCCTGACGTTGTCGTCCAGCTCCGGGCCGGCCGCCATCAGCGGCCAGAGCCCGCGCTGCTTTTCCTTTTTGACGTACAGGAAGCCGGTTCCTATCGGAGCGAGCAGCCATTTGTGCAGGCTCGTGCCGTAGTAGTCGCAGCCGAGGTCGTCGCGCTTGAACGGAAAGTGGGCGTAGGCGTGCGCGCCGTCGACGAAGACTTCTATTCCGCGCGGCCGCGCGAGCTCGACGAGCTCGCGCACCGGCATGATCTGCCCGGTGAGGTTGGTGATGTGCGTGACCTCGATGACGCGCGTGCGCGGTGTGATCGCCTTCTCGAACTGCCGCACCAGGTAGGACATCGACGGCGGCGGAACGTCGAAGGATATCTGCCGCACGACGATTCCCTCGCGCCGGGCGCGCTGCTCCCAGCTCGTGATCATGCGGCCGTAGTTCTGATTTGTCAGCAGGACTTCGTCGCCGGGCTCGAGGTGGATGCCGAAGATCATCGTCTCCAGCGCTTCGGACGCGTTGCGCGTGATCGCCATCTCCTCGGGGTCGCAGCCGAAGTCGCGCGCGAGATCCCGCCGCACGCTCTCGATGCGGGGCTCGAGCACGCGCCACATGTGCTCCACCGGCAGCTCGTTGCTGAAGCGGAGGTCGCGGATCATCGCCTCGAGCACGTGACTGGGCGTAGGGCTGACGCCGCCGTTGTTGAGGTTGATCATCGTTCGGTCGGCGTCGAAAGCGCGCTGGATCTCCGCCCAGTACGCTTCGTCGTCGGCGACGGCGGAGGGAAGGCGGCCGCCGGCCACTTCCTCGGCGCGCAACAGCTTGCGAATGGCGTCCTCCCGGAACAGCGGCGCGGCAACTCCGGCTACTGCGAGTCTCGAGAGGAAGTCACGGCGGGAGGACATGGGGAGCTCTTGGCTGTTGGCTGTTGGCTTTTGGTAGTTCCTAGTCACTAGTCACTAGTCACCGCCCTCTGCTGCCGAATACCGCCGTGCGGCCCGCGCTGTCCACGCTGAGTATGTCATAGGGCTCCGGCGGCCCGACTTCCATTCCCGGTGACCCTACCGGCATTCCCGGAACCGTTATCCCGGCGATGCTCGGTCGCTCGGCCAACAGCTTCCGCACGAAATCGGCGGGCACGTGCCCTTCGACGTAGTAACCGCCTACTTCCGTCGTGTGACAGGACTGGAGGTTGCTCGCGATGTTGTGCTTCTGCTTCACCGCGTCGAGATCCGGGACGTTGTACGTCACGACGCGAAAGCCGTTGTTGCGCATGTAGTCGACCCACGCATTGCAGCAGGGGCAGGTCGCCTCCTTGTAGACCACGAGGGTCGTGCTGTCGGAGCCGGAGGTGGTCGCCAAGACGGGTGGCGGGGCGACCGCCGAAGCAGCCGGTTCCGCTTCCGGCGTGGAGGGGGAGCAGGCGGCCAGAGCGGCGGCCGATGTGAGCGAGAGAATCAGACGGGGTGACATGCGTGCCTCATATACGGGTGTACGACACAATGGTAATCCGGCGGCGCGGGTTGTGCGACAACGGCAGTGGCTAGTGACTAGTGACTAGTGACTAGTGACTGGAGGGCGCGCCGGTCAGGATATCGAAGGGCGCGCCGGTCAGGATATCGAAGGGCGCCGCGCGCGCCGCCGGAACACGAGCCAGTACACGACCGCGTTCACCAGCACGACGAACCCGGCCAGCACGAGCTGCGTCGAGCCCGAAAGCCCCGGCGGGTAGATCACGGGCTCGAGGTATCGGTCGATGAATCCGCCGGCGTAACCGCTTTCTCCGCCGAGACGGCGGAAGTGATTCTCCAACGGCGTCAGCGGGCACGCCCAGCCGCGCAGCTCGATCAGCACTCCCCACACCGCGGCCGGCAGGTGCAGCCACGGCATCCAGCGCCAGCGCAGCGCGAGCAGCCCACCCAGCACAACGAACGCAATGAACGCGAAATGGACCAGCATCGTCGCGTCCGCGAGCGCGCGATAGATCATGGTTTCTCGCAAGGCTGCCGGATCTGTGTCCCCTGCGTCGCCTACGCTTCGCTAAGACGGCGACTTCGGGGACACAGATCGGGCAGCCATCACCGGCTTCTCGCGCACGCAGACGCACTGCGGTTGAGGGCGCGTGCGGGGAGGGGTGGAACGGCGGAACCGAAGGCGTGCGCACGTGGAGATGCTCGGCGGCGGCTCGAGGGCAAGCGTCCTCGCAGCGCGCGTCTTAGCCCGCGCGGTTTGCGGGCGTAGCGCGCGAAGAGGATGCTTGCCCTCGAACCGCCGTACACACAGAAACTACGCGTGCGCGTGGACCTTCGAATGGGCCCCGTTCGCGCGAGCCTCCTCGATCACGCTGTGCGTGGCCTCGGCGGGCATCTGCTCGTAGCCGCGGAATTTCTGGCTGAAGCCGCCGTAGCCGTGCGTCATGGACTGTACCTCGGTCGCGAAGCCGTGCAGCTCGGCCTGCGGCACCACCGCGCGAATCACCGAGCCGGCGTCCTGTGAAGCTTCCGTGCCGAGGATGTGGCCGCGCCGCGCCGAGATCGCGCCGAGCACGTCGCCCATGTACTCGTCGGGAGTCGTGATCTCGATCTCGTCCAGCGGCTCGAGCAGCACCGGCTTGCACTTGAACGCGACGGAGTTGAACGCCTGGATCCCCGCCATCTTGAACGACTGCTCGCTCGAGTCCACGGAGTGATACGAACCGTCGTACACCTCGACCTCGAAGTCCACCATCGGGTAGCCGGCGAGCACGCCGCGCACCGACGCTTCCTGGATCCCCTTGTCCACCGCGGGGATGTACTTGGACGGGATCGACCCGCCGACGACCGAGTTGACGAAGTTGTAGCCGCGCCCGCGCGGAGCGGGCGACATGCGTATCCAGCAGTCGCCGAATTGGCCGCGTCCGCCGCTCTGCTTCTTGTGGCGCCCCTGGCCCTCCGACTTCGCCATGATCGTCTCGCGATACGCGATCTTGGGCTTGGTCAGCTCGGCGCTCACGCCGTACTTCCGCTTGAGCTTGGCGAGGCTGACTTCCAGGTGCCGCTCGCCGAGGCCGGACACGATCGTCTCGTGCGTCTCCGAGTTGTAGTGCGTCTCGAAGGACGGGTCCTCGTCGTGCATCCGGTGCAGCGCCTGCTGCAGCTTCTCCTCCTCGGCGCGCGCGGTCGCGTGCACCGCGAACGACACGCGCGGGTGCGGGAACTCGATCTGCGGCAGCCGCACGGGATGCTCGCGCGTGGACAGGGTATCGTTGGTGTGCGTGTTCTTGAGCTTCGCCACGCAGCCGATGTCGCCCGGGTGCAGCAGCGGGACCTCGAGCCGCTCGCGCCCCTGCGCCACGCACAGGTGCGACATCTTTTCCGTGCCGTCGCGCGTCGCGTTGTACACGTCCTGCCCGTTGCGCAGCGTTCCCGAGAACGTGCGGAAATACAGCACGTCGCCCACGTGCGGCTCCGACGTTGTCTTGAACACGAGCGCGGTGAGCGGCGCGTCGTCGTCGGCGTGGATCTCCAACGTCTTGTCGCCCTCGGCGCCGACGAACGCGTGTAGTTCCTCCATCTCGTACGCCGACGGCATGAGCTCGACAATCTTGGTGAGGAGCGCCTGCGTCCCATATGTCAGCTCGGACGAGCAGCAGAAGAGCGGGAACAGCTCGCCGCGCTTCATTCCCTCCTTCATCGCGTTGAGCGCGTCCGCGCGCGAGATCTCGCCGCCGTCGAGGTAGCGCTCGAGCAGAGTGTCGTCGGTCGCGGCAATCGTCTCGATGAGCTGCTCGTAGTACTGGTCGAACAGCGCCCGATGCTCGTCGGGGACATCGACCTCGGTGTACTCGCCGGTCTTCGTCCCCTTCTTGAACAGGTGCGCCTTCTTGTCGAACAGGTTGAGGATGCCGTGGAAATCCGCGCCTTCGCCGATCGGGACTTCCACGGAAATGACGCGCGAGTCCAGCCGCTTCTTGATCTCTTCCCACACGGTCTCGAAGGACGCGTGCTCCTTGTCCATCATCGAGACGACGACGAGCACCGGGTCCTTGCGGCGGATGGCTTCGCGGAACATCCGCTCGGTGCCGACCTCGACGCCGGAGGCGCCGCTCACGACCAGGAGCGCGCCGTCGGCGGCAGCGATTCCCGCGATGGCGTCGCTCTGGAAGTCGAGATAGCCCGGCGTGTCGAGCAGGTTGATCTTCGTGTCCATCCACTCGGCGTGCGCGCAGCCGAGCGAGATGGAGAAGCCGCGCTCGACTTCCTCGGGTGAAAAGTCGGTCAGCGCGGTTCCGTCACGAACCGAGCCGTGCCGCTTGCTGGCCCCGGAAACGAAAGCGAGCGCGTCGACCAAAGTGGTCTTCCCGCTCGCTCCGTGTCCCACCACTGCAATGTTGCGTATGTCCCCGCTGCGATATTCCCTCATATGACGATCACGCCTCCTTTTGTAGCTGTTGGCTGTTGGCTATTGGCTCTTGGCAGGAGCTGATAGTCAGGGCCAGGTGCTTTCTCTCCGTAACATGAGCGCGGTTTTCAGGAAACGGGAGGGGTGTAAGTGAATCGAATCACTTGGCCCAGCGAAGCTCGAACGGGTTGGAATAAGCTTCGATGAAACTCCCCCCGCGTTCAAAGCGATACACTCCGCGATAAGTCCCCGGAATGTCGTATTTGAACCTTGGATACGTGTTCGGAGCCTTCACCAGGTTCAGCCATGTCTGCAGCTGACGCGTCTCGCCGGGCTCGACCGGGACGGGGACCCTGCCCTGGTCTGTATATGCCGGGGAATACGCCAGGCGCCATGATCCGGATACCCATTTTTCCAGGCTTCGCAGATCCCGACCGGCCAGATCCAGGGTGATGGTTTCGTCGAGCGTGTTGGTCACGCTGGCTTGGAGTGTAAACGAATCCGAGCCCGTTGGAATGCCGAAAATCGGTTGCCTCGTACTGACCAGGGCATCGTACGGTGGCGCGGTGGGTTGGCCGCAACCCGGGAGGAGCGTGAGCATTAACGCAGCGAACAGGAGCGCACTTCCGGTCGAACGGATCTGGTTCATGAAACCTCCGTCTGCGAGTTACATGTTTCGACCCGCATATACCCCGCCAGCGAACGAGCGGCTAATCGTCGTCGTCGCCTCCTAACGGTGTCTTGAACTCGCCCGTGTGACGCCTGTCCTCGATCGCGTCGATCGAGGCGTCGAGACTGACCAGCTTGTTGAGCACGATCAGCAGGATCACCGTCGTGCCGCTCGCCACCAGATACAGGCCGTATCCCGTTGCGGCCCCGACAGCGGCGGTTCCCCAGACCGAGGCCGCGGTCGTCAGCCCCTTCACCCGCTCATCCCTGGGAGAAAAGACAACCAGCCCCGCGCCGAGAAATCCGATGCCTACGGCGATCGCGTGAATCGTGCGCGTCGGATCCACGTTTACACCGGCAGTCGTGCCGTACTGCTCGACCGCCAGGATCCCGGTGATCACGAACAGGGCAGCGGTCACTCCGACGACGATGTGAGTCCGGAAGCCGGCCGCCTTTCCAGCCCGCTCGCGCTCCCACCCCAGCGCCGCCGAGAACACAGCCGCGAGGAATATCCGGAGGAGGAACTCGGCTTCAATCAGGACGTTATGAGGCATATGGAGTACTGATTTACTACGCGGTGCCCCGTCCCCGCTACACTACTTGTGTTCGGGTTTTCTTCGGGCTATGCTCAGGGTATGTCCGCGCTCCCCGCTCTTCGCGAGCTCCTCGAGCAGCGGTTCCCCGATGCGACCCCGCTCACCCATCGGACCGCGGAGCCGGTGGCCACCGGGATTCCGGGGCTCGACAAGATCCTGCCCGGGGGCGGGCTTCCTCGTTCCCGGCTCACGGTCTGGCTTCCTAAAGGAGGGGCGACGGCGATCCTGACGGCCGCCGCCCAGAAGGCGGTGTCCGCCGGAGAGCGCGCGGCCTGGATAGACGGACTCGGCTGCATCTCGGGTCCGTACTGGAAAGAGGGACCGCTGTTCGTCAGGCCGACGTCGCGGAAGACGGCGTTGCGCGGCACCGAAGAGCTGCTACGGTGCGGCGGGTTCGCGCTCGTCGTGCTCTCGGGGATCGAGCCGGATGCGACCGAGACCGTGCGGTTGTCGCGCGCGGTGCGCGAAGGCGGCGGAGCCTTCGTGGCGCTCACTCCGCACGCGGCGATGGCGAGTCTGCGGCTCACGTCGAGCATCCTACCGCGCGGCTACGACTGGGACGCGAGCCCGTTCGGCGAGCCGGCGCAAGTCCGCCGCGCGCGCGTTCTGGTGCACGCCCACTCGCTGGGCTGGAGCGCGAAGACCGAGCTGCTGCTGCCGGTGTCGCAGCATGCTCTTCGCACCTCGCTCGATTGCGGAATAATCGATCGGCGCGGTGTGCTGTCGGCCTCTTCCAGGAAGAAGGCTAGGCGGCAGCCCGCACGGCGGTGACGAAGCTCTCGAGCTTCACCGGATCCAGCGCGCCGTTGGTGCGCAGTCCGGTGCACGCGTCCACGCCGAACGGGCGCACGCTCGCGATGGCTTCGCTCACATTTTCCGCGCGCAGGCCGCCGGCGAGAAAGACCGGCACCTCCACCTCCTCGCGGATGCGGCGGCTGATCTCCCAATCGTGCACGCGCCCGGTGCCGCCGAGCTCCTTGATGGCGAGCGAGGGCTTGCCGGAGTCGAGCAGAATGGCGTCCACGTGCGGCGCGACCGCGGCCGCGTCGCGAATGGATTGCTCACCTTCGACGTGGATGACCTGCACGATGGACACGTCCGGGAGTGCGTCGCGCAGCACGGCGTACGTGCGGGGACTCACTTCATCCACGAGCTGGAGCGTATTGGCGCCGCTGCGGCGCTGCTGGTTCATGATCGTTCTGGCGTCGGTCGCGCAGGTCAGCAGGAAAGTCGCGATGTTCGACGGAACGGTGGCGATGATCCGCGCAATGCGATGCTCGTCGATCGGGCCGAATCCGCTCGGCATCGCGGTGACGAAGCCGAGCGCGGACGCGCCGTGCTCCATGGCCAGTCGCGCTTCTTCGACGTTTTGCATGCAGCAGATCTTGAACCTGGTAGTCATGCCGTGAGCGTAGTGTGCGTTGCGGTGCCGAATGCGCCGGCCGAGAAGTTATCGCAGCTCGCACCACCGATGTTGGAGATCGTTCCACGGCTGGCGCTCGGAGCGCGCGGGGTGATCTGGGCGGACACTCGGAGCCTGCCGGCGCGCGAGATCGCGGAGTCTTTGCTCGATTGCCTTGCGGATAACGGTTTGCGTGCCGGTCGTGGGGGCGTGGCTGCGACTCCCGTTGCCGCCGAGCTTGCGGCTAGAACCAAGCCGGCGGGAGCGTGGGCACCCCTGACACCCACGCGACCAGCGCCGAGAGTCACAGTCGTAGGCGCGGGCACTGACGCGGAGTTCATTGCGCGATTGCCGGTCGAATTGCTCGATCCGTCGGATCAGCTGTTCGCGATGCTGCTCGCGGTAGGGATCGAGACGTGCGGCGATCTCGCGGCGCTCGACCATCATTCCATAGAAGTCAGGTTCGGCAGCGAGGGAAGCAGGCTCTGGCATCTCTCCCGCGCGGACGACAAGCGGCGGCTGTTCGCGGAGATGCCGCGCAATTTGCCGAGCGCTTCGTTCGAGTGGGTGGAGTACACGCTGCGGGACCCGGAGCGGCTGCTGTTCGTGATCAACTCGCTGATGGGCAGCGTGTGCGCCTCGCTCACCGAACGGGGTGAGGGCGCGCGCGAGATGGTGCTCGCGTTCTCGCTGGCGAACAGGTCCACCGCCGAGCACCGGCTGCGTCCGGCGCGCGCGACGTCGAGCCAGAAGGCGTGGATGCGGCTGGTGCGCGCCGAGCTGGAGAAGATCAGGCTGGCCGACTCGGTCACGGGAATCTCCTTGCGCGTCGAAGCCGTGGTCGCGCACGCCGAACGGCAGGGCGATCTGTTCGACCGCGGCTTCGCGACCGCGCGCGCGACGGAGGAGACGATCGCGCAGATGCTGGATGATCAGGGCGCGATCGTCGTCGTGCCGAGCAATTCGGCGCATCCGTTGCTGGAGCGGCGCACGCGCTGGATTCCGCAGGAGCCGGGCGAAGCGGCGCGGCCGCGGCTGGCGTTTCGGTCGGGAGCTGTAGAGCCGGCGCCCGAGCTGACTCTGCAGATGCTGCCCGAGCCGAAGAGGATCACGGTGCTGACCGAGCGCCGGCGGGATCACGATCTGCCGGCGCGGTATCGCGAGTCTGGAGAGTGGACGGCGATTCTATCCGCGCTGGGGCCGGAGCGCGTGTCCGGTGGAGAGTGGGAAGGGGATCATTTCGCGCGGGAGTACTTCCGGTGTGTTACGCGGGAGGGAGCGATGGTGTGGATCTACCGCGATGTACGGCGAGGCAAGTGGTACCTGCACGGCTGGTGGGATTGACCACGGCGACCCTATTATTCGTCATGTCACCTGACCCCGCTGCGCGAGTTCGCGAGCCTTTCTTCGCTCGCGCGTACCGCCTTGGCGAAGAACGTGGCGACGACCTCTCGGCCGTAACGACCATTGACGAGCGTCTTGAAATGGTCTCGGTGCTGACTCGGCGGATGTGGGAGTTGACGGGCCGGCCTTTGCCTTCCTACACCCGCGCCACTATGCCGGGGCGGGTGATTCGCCTGCGGTGAACGAAGACTGGACTGACTTTCTCGCTGCATTGCTGCACGCAGGCGCGCGATTCATGGTAGTTGGCGCACATGCGATGGCAGTTCACGGGGTGCCGCGCGGTACACAGGATATAGACGTGTGGATCGCTACCGATCAGGACAATACCGACCGCGTTTGGCGGGCACTGGCCCAATTCGGTGCGCCACTCGCTGATCTTGAAATTTCCCTGGAGGATCTGCGGCGACCGGGCACGATAGTACAGCTTGGCGTCCCGCCGAATCGAATTGGCATCCTGACGTCGATCAGCGGGGTGCCGGAATTCGACACGGCCTGGTCAGACCGGATCGAGCATCCGGTTCGGGGCGTTCAGATTCCGTTTCTCGGCCGCGCCGCACTGATTCAGAACAAGCGTGCCGCGGGCCGTCACAAAGACCTGGGAGACCTCGAGGCGCTCGGAGAGTTACCGCAAACGTGAAACTACTGTCGAGGCGCCTCCACGTACGAGATAGCTCCTCACCAGCGGCCATTATTCGCCGAGTTGCTTCCCTAGGACCAGATAGCTCTGGACGTAATCTCTGACCGCCTCGTCCAGCGAGGTCACTTCCCGAGCGTATCCTGTCTTCCGCAATCGGGAGATGTCGGCCTGGGTGAAGTACTGGTACTTCTCCCGCAGCTCTTCCGGCATGTCGAAATAATCGATCTTCGGATCCCTGCCGAGCGCGGAGAACACCGCGTTGGCGAGCGAGTTCCACGTCGCCGCGCGGCCGGACCCGATGTTGAACAGTCCGTTGTGTCCGCCGGCCGCGACGTGCAGGGTCATGTCCACGGCGTCCTTCACGTACAGGAAGTCGCGCTGCTGCTCGCCGTGGCCGTAGTCGTCGCGATGACTGTGGAACAGCCGGATGCGGCCGGTCTCGACGACCTGGCCGTACGCCTTGTGCACGAGGCTCCGCATGTCGCCCTTATGATCTTCGTTGGGCCCGTACACGTTGAAGTACTTGAGGCCGGCGATCTGGGTGAGCCAGCCGTTGTGCGCGGCGTGCACGTCGAACAGGTGCTTCGAGTAGCCGTACATGTTGAGCGGCCGCAGCGTGTGCAGGTACTCCAGCTCCGCTGAATCGCTCATTCCCGCGGAGCCGTCGCCGTACGTTGCCGCCGACGACGCGTACACGAAGCGCGCGCCGCTCTTCATCGCGTACCCGGCCAGGTCCTTGGTGTACTGGTAGTTGTTGCGGATGAGATACGCCGCGTCCGTCTCGGTGGTGGACGAGCACGCGCCCATGTGCAGCACCAGGTCGAACTTTCCAAGCCGGTCGTTGCACAGCTGGTCGGCAAGGTCGTCGGCCTCGACGTAATCCTCGAAGCGGAGTGGGCGCAGGTGCCGCCACTTGTCGGTCTGTCCGAGGAAGTCCACGACCACGATCGAATCGCACCCGCGCAGGTTCAGCGCCCACACCAGGGCACTCCCTATGAATCCGGCGCCGCCCGTCACGAGCACGCGTGCCTTGGAGAGATCGAGCATCCGCCGAATTTAGCTTTCGAGGTGATGGCGCGCGTGTAATGTTAAAGCGCGATGCCAGACGATCCGCACCCAGCGCTGAGCCCCGAAGAATGGATTCAATACGGCGATGATCTCCGGATCATGGCGGATTGGGCTGCGGACAAGCGTCCGTTCGGACCGGCTCGACGGTTCACGCTGGAGGACAAGCGGCACGCCGTGGCGGCGATCGCCCTGCACAACCAGCCTTTCGGCTTCACGCACGAGGACGAGGCTTTGCTTGGGGAGATGCTGCGGTTTTACGACCACCGTGGCTTTGCCGGCGACGCCGAGATGGCAGCGCGAATCCAGCGCCTCCTCAAAAAGGTCTCCGCGCTGCTGCCGCCAAAAGAGGCGGAAAAGGTACTGAAGCACAGACGGTAGCAAAGCCCTTGTTTTCGGGATTTGTTCGGGCTATGCTCCGGGCATGCCTCCCCGCTTCGCCGAGCTCCGGGCGCACTCCGGATTCTCGTTCGGCGACGGCAGCCTCACCCCCGAGAAGCTCGCCGCGTTCGCCGCCCACCTGGGCTACAGCTCCCTTGGACTGACCGACACCGCCGACCTCGGCGGCGTGGTCCGCTTCACCGAAGAAGCCCGGCGGCAGAACCTCAAGCCCGTCATCGGCGCGGAGCTCACCGTCGAGGGACACACCGCCGCATTCCTCGCGCGGACGGAAGAAGGGTTCCACAACCTGGCGGCGCTCGTCACGCGCTCGCGCGTGGGCGATCTCCATCTCTGGAGCAAGGACGCCATCCAGCACACCCGCGGCCGGCCGCGCGTGACGTGGAGCCAGGTGGCCGAGCACAGCGCCGGACTGCACGCGCTCACCGGCCCGGCCAGCGGAGAGATCGCCTCGTTGATTTTGTCGCGGAGAAAGAGCGAGGCGCTGTACGCGCTGTCGCGCTGGCGCGACGTCTTTGACGACCGGCTCGCGGTGGAAGTGCAGCTGCATCACACGGGCGGGGAAGAAGCCGCGCTCGCGGGCGCGCTCATCGAGCTCGCGGGGCAGTGCAGCGTGCCGTGGGTCGTGTGCCAGGACGCGCGCTACATCGACGGCGACACGCGGCTAGTGCACGACATGCTCACCGCGCTGCGGTACGACATGGACCTGGACACCGCGCTCGCGAAGGGCGTGCTGCACCCGAACGGCGAATGGCGGCTGCATTCGCCGGAAGAGATCGCGAGGCGGTGGCAGGGCCGCGAGGAAGGAATCGCCGAGAGCGAGCGGATCGCCGGCGAGTGCGACTTCGAGCTCGGCTGGCTGCGCCCGCCGCTGCCGAGCTTCCCCAAGCACGACGGCCTCAGCGACGACGAGTTCCTGCGGCGCAACGCGTTCGAGGGCGCGCACCAGCGGTGGGGGAAGATCATGCCGAAGGAGGAAGCCCAGCTCGAGCACGAGCTGGGCGTAATCGCGCGGCTCGGCTTCTCCGGATTCTTTCTGGTGATGTGGGACGCGGTACGATTCGCGCGGCACAAGGGGATTCTCTGCCAGGGACGCGGCAGCGCGGCCAACTCCGCGGTGGCGTACTGCCTGGGGATCACCGCCGTCGATCCGGTGATGAACGGGCTGCTGTTCGAGCGGTTCCTCTCCGAGATCCGCGTGGACGGACAGACCGAGGCGCCCGACATCGATCTCGACATCGAGCACGACCGGCGCGAGGAGGTGCTCGACTACGTGTACGGCCGGTACGAGCGCGCTCACTCCGCGATCACCTGCATCGTGCAGACGTATCGCGCGCCCAACGCGGTGCTCGACTCGATGCGCGCCCTCGGCTATCCGCCCGAGCAGTCGGGCGAGATCTCCAAGCGGCTGCATCGGTTCGACCCGGACGCGGGCGCCGGCCACATGCAGAACGGACTCGCGAAGCAGTTCTCGCTCGACCTCGAGACTCCGCGCGGGCGCGCGCTACTGCGCGCGGTGCGGACGTTCGAGGGATTGCCGCGGCTGCGCTCGACGCACGTGGGCGGGTTCGTGCTCTCGTCCGCACCGCTCGGCGACTACATGCCCATCGAGCACACGACGATGGGACGCACGATCATCCAGTTCGACAAGGACGATCTCGACGCGGTCGGCGTGCCGAAGTTCGACTTCCTCGGGCTCGGCGCGCTGTCGCTCGTGCGCCGCTCCTTCGACGCGATCGAGCAGCGTACCGGCACCCGCCCGGAAATCTATCGCCTCCCCGTGAACGACAGGAAGACATACGATCTGATAGCGAGCGGGGAGACGATCGGCACGTTCCAGATCGAGAGTCGCGCGCAGATCGTGTCCATACTCCACACCAAGCCCGAGCGTATGTACGACATCGTGGTGCAGATCGCGCTGATCCGTCCCGGCCCGATCCAGGCGAAGTTCGTGCATCCCTACACCAATCGCAGACTCGGCCGCGAGGAGGTGCACTATGCCGACGAGCGATTGCGGCCGATCCTGGAGCGAACCTACGGCATTCCGATCTTCCAGGAGCAGGCGATGTCCATCTCCATGGCGCTCGGCGGGTTTTCCGCCGCGGAGGCGGACCAGCTCCGTCGCACCATGGGGAACATCCGCAAGAAGGGAAAGCTCGAGGCGGTGCTGGAGAAGCTGCGGCTCCGGATGATCGCCAACGACGTGAAGCCGGATGTCGCGTCGCGGATCTGCGAGGACCTGATCAGCTTCGCCAACTACGGCTTTCCGGAATCGCACGCGTGGAGCTTCGCGCTAATCGCGTACGCGTCGGCGTACCTCAAGGCGCATCATCCCGCCGAGTTCTACATGGGGATATTGAACTCGTGGCCGATGGGTTTTTATCCGCCGTCCACGCTGATCCACGACGCGCGGCGGCACGGCGTGGAGGTGCGGCAGCCGTGCATGCGCGACGGCGACTGGGAGTGCACTGTGGAAGAGACGGCGGATTTCTCGAAGCCCGCGTTGAGAGTCGGCTGGCGGCACGTGCGGGGCCTGGCTGACAAGACGATCGAGCGCCTGCGGGCGGCGCACGTGGAGGCGCCGTTCACTTCAATAGAAGACGTGGTGCGCCGGTGCGAGCTCACGCGCGCCGAAGCGCTGACGCTGGCGCGCGCCGACGTCTTCGCGGTGTGGGAGCAGGACCGGCGCTGCGCCACGTGGGAGGCGCTGCGCGTGGCGGGCGATTCGCTGCCGCTCGCGCCGGCGGGGAACGGGATGAACTCGCCGCGCCCGCTGAGCCAGCGCGACCTGATCTTCATGGATTATTTCGCGTTGGGGCTGAGCGCGCGCGGGCATCCGATGGAGCATCTGCGCCCGAAGCTGAGCGGCGCGGGGGTGGTTGGGAGTCGCGACTTTCCGAAGCTCAAGCACCGGGAGAGCGTGCTGGTGGCGGGGCTGGTCACGGTACGGCAGCGGCCGGAGAGCGCGGGTGGGACGATCTTCCTGCTGCTGGAAGACGAGCACGGCTTCATGAACATCATCGTGCCGAGCAAGCTGGTGGACGAGTTCGCCGAGCCGGTGAAGTTCGCGACGTTCATCATGGTGCGCGGGCGGTTCGAGCGGGACGGCGCGGTGATGAACGTGGTGGGGGAGAAGTTCCGCGAGCTGAAGGTCAGAGGGCTGGCGCACCAGTCGCATGATTTTCATTAACTACAGCTAGCAGCTAGCAGCTAGCAGCTAGCAGCTAGCAGCTAGCAGCTAGCTGCTACTGGCTCGGCGGTTGCAGGTTGGAATCAAGAACCAACTCACGCGGAGTGGCCAATGGCTGAGCATAAGGACCCGGTTTGCGGGATGGTGGTGTACCCCGAATCAGCGGAAGGGAAGGCGGAGTACCAGGGGAAGACGTACTACTTCTGCTCCGACCAGTGCATGCTCGAGTTTCAGAAGGATCCCGCGAAGTATGCTAAATGAAAGAGCCCCCGTCTTTCGACGGGGGCTCTTTGTTTAGCTGCTAGCTGTTTTTCTCAGCTTCCGATCAGCGGGTTGTTCAGTCTCTCGGCCGCCGGCAGTGGCAGGCAACGCTGTGTGCTGTACGTTCCGCCGAAGTGATACGGCGTGCCGGCCGCTGGATTCAACGGGAGGTCGTACCGGATCAGGTCGCCGAGATGGTGGCTCTCCAGGAACAGCTCTCGGCGGCGCTGGTCGATCAGCTCGGCGAGATACTCCGCCTGGGTGACGCCGGTGAAGGGCGTGGACTGCCCGCCACGCGTGCGCGACGCATTTATGATCGGGAGCGCGGTCAGCAGGTTGTTCGCCCGAATGTCGGCCTCGGCGATGATGAGCTGCGCTTCCTCGTACGTCGCCAGCGGCAGCGGAGTAGCCGTGGTAGTGTACTTCGTCTGGTAGTAATGGGTCACGCCGGTCGCGCTCACGAGCGCGGTCGCGGTGACCGGAACGCGCGTATCCCCCATGGAGCGGTATGGCTCCCCGACGGATTGCGTGCGGTTGAGCACGCTGTTCTCGGCGACCACCCGGTTCTGCCGGCGCGCGTTGGCATCCGATGCGCTGACGGTTCTCAGAAAGCCGGCCGGGACCTGCTGCGCGTCGGCTTTGGCGCCCGCGTAGTCCGCAAGGTTCAGCTTCGCGCGCGCCCGTCCGAGATAGGCCATGTTTCTGATGCTGGTATTGTTCGCCGTAGTCGCGGCGGCGATCGCGTCCGTGAACCTGGCGATGGCCAGCTTGAACACGCTGTCCCGCTGAATTTCGCCGCCGTAGGTGAGCGACTTGTCGAGGTTCACCCGCGAGATCGCCATCGTGCAGAAGGCCTCGCCCAGCAGCACGTACGAGTAGCCCGCGTACGCGGACGCGATCGCGATCAGGTTCGTGCGGTTCGGCGAGCCGGCTCCGGCCGAGACCTCCGCGTCGGTCCACACGTTCAGCAGCGCGAGTAGGTTCTCGTTCGACTGCCGCGCCGTCTGCAGCGGCGTGTATACCCCGAGGTTGCCGGTGCAGGAGTTCACCGCGTAATCGGAATCGTCCTTCGTCATGTTGCGGCGGTCATACGGCGTGCGCGACGCCGTCTGCTGGGCGTAGATGAATTCTTCCCCTATGACGCCGCTCAGGACCGTATAGGAGTTGAAGGCGCACTCGAAGTCGGCGATCGCGCCGTCCGACAGGATCTGCGCGTTTTGCGGGCTCTCGATCTGCGCGGCCGGAATGCGGCTGGCCGGCTCGACCTCGAGCGGATTACTGAGCGTGTCGCACGCCGTGGGGACCACGAGCAGCATCGCCGCCGTCATCCACACCGTCCAGCGTGCCTTTGCGTTCGATGAAGACATGATGATTAGTTCTCGAGTCGAAGGTTTGTCAGGCACGCGTTACCAATCGAGATTGACGCCGAGCACCCACGTGGTCAGCTGCGGATTCGTGGTCTGCTCGAACTGTCCGAAGTTTCCGCCGCGGCTGCCGCCGAGGAACATCGCCTCGGGCTCGAGCCCCGGGTAATCGGTCCAGGTCGCCAGGTTGCGGCCGGCGAGAGTCACCACCGCGCGGTTGAAGCGCGCGAAGCGGCTGTTGATCACCGGCAGCGTGTACGAGAAGCTCACTTCGCGCAGCTTGGCGTAGCTGGAGTTGTTGATGTAGTAGTCGATCAGCTGCCCGTTGGACTGGAGACCCGCGATGGTCTTGGGGTCGAACTCCAGCGGATAGAAGTTCTCGCGGCAGCGGCCGAAGATCGCGCAGCGCGAGCGCATGTTGCCGTCGAGCTTGAGGAAATCGCGCTTGAAGTCGATCAAGCCGTACACACGGAAGCGCTTCCACAGCGTCATGGTGCTGCTGAACGCGCCCTCGGTGCCCGGCAGCGACTTGCCGAGGAAGACATCCGGAGCGTCGTCCCCGTTGCCGTAGATGAGATCCGGGCCGGCGCAAATCATCGTGCCGCCCTTGCCGTCGTCGCACAGGACGTTCGCGCGATCAGCCTGTCCGTTCGGAAGCAGCGCCGCGCTCACGACCTTCTGCTCGAAGTAGGCGCCGATCGGATAGCCGACCTGGTGCTTGATCGCGAAGCCGCCGACCACGAAGTCGGGGGTTCCGCTCGCCCTGCGCAGCTCGAGAATCGCCTCGGGCGTTCCGAGGTCCTCCACTTCGCTGTCGTTCGTCGAGATTCCGAAAGTTACGTCCCACGAGAACGCGTCGCGCAGGATCGGAGTGCCGCGCAGCATGAGCTCGGTGCCCCAGTTCCTGATCTTGCCGGCGTTGAACGGCTGCGTGTTGGGCAGGCCGAGCGACGGTGCGATCTGGCGGTTGAGAATCGCCTCGAGGGTATTCTTGCGATACCAGGAGAACTCGATGCCGAGCCGGTCGTCGAGCGCACCGAGGTCGAAGCCCATCTCGATCTCCTTGCTGCGCTCGGGGCCGAGGTCGGCGTTGCCGAGGAATTGCGGCGTCACGGTCGCGACGTCGCCGGGGCCGGTGGCCGACGTGTAGGTCTGGAGCGCCGAGAAGGTGATCGGCTGCTTGCCCGACTCGCCGTACGCCGCGCGCAGCTTCAGCGCGTTCACGATCGGCCAGCGCCAGAAGGGCTCCTCGCTGAGCACCCAGGCCGCGCTGTACTTCGGATAGTACACGCGGTCGAAGTTCTGCCCGAAGGCGCTGTTGTCGTCGGCCCGCACCGCGGCCGTCACGAACAGCCGGTCGTTGAATCCGAGCTGCTCCTGCAGGAAGAACCCGAGGGTCGCGTCCTGCTCGCCGTCGCCGGAGGTGCTTCGGTTGACCGTCGTCGCGGACAGGGCGGTCAGTCCAACAGTCGGAAAGACCGAGCCTTCCGAGTACTGGAAGTTGCTGGTATTGCGATAGTACTGCGCACCGAAGGACGTCGTGGACTTGATGGTGGGACGCACGGCGAACTTGCCGGACGCAGAGTAGTCGAGCGTGTAATAGTTGAGCTGGCGGTTCTGCACGGCGCGGTAGCCGTTGCCGCCGAAGATCACGCGGGTCAGCGAGTCTTCCGTGCGCGGCTGGAGCCAGTTGTCGTCTTCCGTGGTGCGATCCGTGCCGGCCGACAGCCGGTGCTTGAGCCAGCTGAAAGGCTCGTGGTTGAGCTGGATGCCGCCCGTGAACCGGTTGACCGCCTGCCAGATCTGCACGTACGCGTCGTACTGCTCAGGCAGGCCGGAGTTGAATCCGCGCCGCGGATTGGGCTGTCCGTTGATCGGAACGTTGTTGGCGGCGTTGGCCCAGATCGTGGTCAGCGTGCGGCCGCCGCAACCGGCCTCGCACGGCAGGTGGATGTCGCCGTTCATGTAGCCGAAGTTCACGGCCATGTTGAACTTGGCGTTCGGCACGACCGCGACGTTCAGCCGCCCCGAGTAGCGCTTGACGGTGCTCGTCGGCTCGATTCCCTCGCTATCCTCGAGGCCGGCGCCGGCGTAGTACGTGAAGATGCCCGAGCCGCCGCTGGCTCCCAGGTCGAACTCGCGCAGCGGTCCGTTCCTGAAGACCGGCGTCCCACGCGCGTTCTCCAGGTCGATGATGTCGATCGAGATCGTGTCGCGCGCGCCTGCCGGTCCGCCAGGCCGCGGAACGCTGGCGTAGTTCACCGGCCAGCGGCCTTCGGGATTCCGCAGGTAGTTGGTCCCGAGCCGCGTCGCCAGCGTCCACCGTGGCGCGCCCGTCGTTCCCTTCTTGGTGATGATCTGAATGACGCCGTTCGACGCCTCGGTGCCGTACAGCGTGGCCGCCGCGGGACCCTTGATGATCTCCACCGACTCGATGTCGTCGGGGTTGATGTCGTTGATGCGCGAGATCGACGAAGAGCCGAACGACTGGTTCGAGAACCCGGAGGCAGGCTGATTCGCGACGCGGACGCCGTCGATGTAGATGAGCGGCTCGTTCGACAGCGACATGCTGGAGGCGCCGCGGATCCGGATGCGCGCGCCCGCGCCGACGTTGCCCGTGGCGCTCTGCACCACGACGCCCGGGGCGCGGCCGCTCAGCAGGTTCTGCACGCTGTTAATGGCGGCGATCTCCTTGGCATCGCTGGCGTTGATCGTCGTGACCGCGTTACCCAGCTCGCGCTTGGACTGGCCGCCCGCGGTGCCCGTGACGACGACCACGTCGAGCGCCACGGATTGCTCGGTCAAGCTGAAGCGGAGATTCGTCTCGCCCACGGGAACTTCGCGCGATTCCATCCGGTAGCCGAGGCGCCGCACCTCGACGGTGGCCGCCGAGCCGGACAATCCTACGATTCGGAACCGGCCGGACGCGTCGGTCGTTGCGCCGAGGTCCGTGCCGGCCACGCGCACCTGCGCGCCGGGGAGCGGCTGGCCGCCCGCTCCGAGCACGACACCGGCTATGACGCCGGCTTGCTGCGCCGCGACTGCGGGCGCGGACAGAGCCACGGCAAGGGCGAGGACACCCGCCGCTGCCAGGCAGGACACGAGACGGTCGAGACGGGGGAAGGACATCGCGCGCTTCATGATGACCCCATATGGTGGTGGACGGACAATCGTCGAGCGGGAGAGCCGTACTGGTCCTTGGACGATCCGTGCTGACCCGGCAAAATCTTAGGGGCTCACTGCCCGCGCAGCAAGAAGCAGCTTTTACGGGGTGGCGCGTGCCTCGCCGAACCGTTCTTTTGCCATCTGAACCACAAGGTCGGCGGCCCGCTTGATTCCGAACCACTCGGTGTCCAGGCTCAGGTGGTAGTTCTCGTGCGCCCGCCACGACCGGGACCAGTGCTTCCGCACCCACTCCTCGCGGTGCCGGTTGGTCTCGTCCACCAGCTTCGCGGCTTCCTCGGGCGTGACCTTCTCGCGCGCGACGGCCCGCGCTATGAGCGCTGAACGCGGCGCGTAACAGAAGACGTGCAGCACGTCCGCGCGGGCAGCGAGAATCGAGTGCGCGCCGCGTCCGACGACGACGACGGGGCCGCGCGCGACGGCTTCTTCAACCACGCGCGTCGTCACCTTCACCAGCCGCTCGTCGCTGGGAGGAAGCTTGGCGTCGGTCATCGGAGAGATCCACTCCTGCGAGCTCAGCGCCAGCGCGCTGGCGAGCCGCTCGACCAGCGAGGGAAGCCGCTCCTCGCGGGACGCGACCTCCGCGTGCGTCGCGCCGATCCGCTCGGCGACCGCGTCCACGACGGCGTTGTCGAGCAGACTCCAGCCGAGCTCTGCCGCGACGAGCCGCGCCACCTCGGAGCCGCCGGAGCCATACATCCGCGAGATCGTGATGACCGGCACTCTATACTCCGTCAGCCGAGAGACGGTGGATGCGCAGCTCCTCGACGGGCGTGAACCCGAGCGAGCCCCAGGCGGAGCGGGCGACCTCGTCTTCGATCGAGACGTACAGACGGAACTCGCTCAAGCCACGCGCCTGGCACCAGCGGACACCCTCGTCGAAGAGAGCTTTCAAGATACCCAATCGCCGTTCGCCCGGAACGACGTACGCCGACGACAGGTAGGCGTAGGCTTCAGGGAGAAGGAGCGGCGAGCTGACGGCGTGCAGGCAGCGCAGTATGCCGACCGCGGCGCCGTCGCGCTCGGCGAGCAGGATGATCTGGTCGGGCGCGGTGAGGTGCGTGCGATACAGCTCGCGCGCCCTGCTGTCGGCGTCCGGGTGGAGCCGCTCGAACAACGGATTCGATCCGTGCTCGCGCAGGAGGGCGAGGCGAAGCGCCACGACCGTGTCGAGGTCGGAGGTGGTGGCGGCGCGGACGGTTACGGACATTGGGAATAGCTATTGGCTCTTGGCTGTTGGCCGTTGGCCAGCTAACAGCCAATAGCCAATAGCTAATAGCCAATAGCCGCCGTTCAAGCCGACATGCCGCCAAAGTAATCCTGCCCCGGCCGCCGCCGCTTCTCGTCCAGCGCGCGGCCGTAGCTGCCGCCGTCGGTTCGCGAGATTTTGCGGCGCGCGACGAGTGATTCGAGTACCAGCTCGCACGCCGCGGCGGTGACCGCGACGTCGGCCCGCTTCGCGAGCGAGACCAGCTCCGCTATGTCGATCAACCCCGGCACCGACTCGAATCCACGCACGGCGACATCGGCCGCGACGTCGTCGGTGACCTGCAGCGCGCCGCCGGCGTCGAACCACATGATGATCTCGTCGGTGTTCACGCCCCCGGCGCGCGCGCGGAACGTCTCGTCCGCCGCCCGGCGAATGAGCTCGCGCGCTATGGCCGGGCCGCCGACGATCTCGCCCTCGTACTCGAGCTCGAGCTTCCCCGTGATCGCGGGAAGCGCACCGTACACGTCGGCGATCCGCGGAACGATCTCGACTTCGCCGGTGGTGACCGCGCGCCGCTCCGCGTTGGATACGACGTTCTCCATGACCGTGATCGGCAGCCGCTGCGACACTCCGGAGCGCTTGTCAACGCGCTTGTCGGTGCGCGCCTCGAACGCGATGCGCTCGATCAGCTCCGCCATGAAATCGGGAATGCGCACGCACCGCCCCTGCCGCGCGGTCCACGCTTCCTGCGCGGTGATCTCCATGCCAAGCTCGACCGTCTCGGGATAATGCGTGGTTATCTCGCTGCCGATGCGGTCCTTGAGCGGCGTAATGATCTTGCCGCGCGCGGTGTAATCCTCCGGGTTGGCGGTAAAGCAGAGCATGACATCGAGCGCGAGCCGCACCGGATAGCCTTTAATCTGGACGTCGCCTTCCTGCATGATGTTGAACAGGCCGACTTGAACTTTTCCCGCGAGGTCAGGCAGCTCGTTCAGCGCGAAGATTCCGCGGTTGGCGCGCGGCAGCATCCCGTAGTGGATGGTCAGCTCGTCGGCGAGGATATGTCCGCCGCGCGCGGCCTTGATCGGATCCACGTCGCCGATGATGTCCGCGATGGTGACGTCGGGCGTTGCCAGCTTCTCCACGTACCGGTTGGAGCGCTCGATCCAGGCGATCGGCGTGTCGCCGCCCGCTTCGGCCAGCAGCTGGCGCGCGTACTTCGAGATGGGAGCGAACGGATTGTCGTTGACCTCGCTCCCCGCGACGATCGGGATGACGGGATCGAGCAGATCGGTAAGGCCCCGGAGAATCCGCGACTTGGCCTGTCCGCGGAGGCCCAGCAGGATGAAGTTGTGCCGACTGAGAATGGCGTTGACGATCTGCGGCATGACCGTCTCGTCGTAGCCGATGAGTCCCGGAAAGAGCGCGCCACCGTCGTTCAGCCGCTGCAGGAGGTTCTGCCGCAGCTCCTGCTTCACTGAGCGGGTGGCCATCTCGGGCCGGGCGAACTCGGAGCGGCGCAGGGCGCCAAATGTTTCCGCTAAGTGCGACACGGTGCTACTCCGGCCGGCGGGGAGAGGTGGCGGGAATTTGGAATCTACCGTTCTGATCCGACCCCTTCCAGAGCGGGCTAAGTCTTGACACCTTATTAGTGTAGGATAGATTCTTGCCGCGCCTGTACCGGGCACTGCGACCGCTGATCCAGCCCGGCTCTGTAATCATCAGCCCCTCTCCAAGGAGATTTGTACATGAAGCGCCTGGCTCTTGTCGCCGCAGTGCTGTTCGCAGTTGGATGCACCGCAAAGGACGACGCTACGACCGATACCGCCGCGCCCGCGATGGCGCCCGCGCCTGCCACGATGGACACCGGAATGGTGATGGACACCATGCCGATGGATACGACGACCCGCGGCACGACGCCGTAAGGTTTACTCGTATCGTCAAGAAAGGCGCGACTCTCCTGGTCGCGCCTTTTTTTGTGGTGAACGGTTTTTGGGTTGGCACTGCAGCTAGATCACAACCACTTCGGCGCGCCCGTCAGCCCACTGCGCAGTCAGCGAGTCACCAGCGCCGACCTCGCGCCGCGCCATCGCGATCCCGACTCCGCCGGAGCGCGGCGATGCCGTTGCGCTCCGCACGTCGCCTACCGTCTTTCCGCTCGCGTCCACCAACTCCGCGCCGCGGCGCGGAACGCGATCGCCGGCGAAGGTGATTCGCCGGAGCGTCCTGTTCACATGCCCGCGGAAGTGGATCCGCGCGACCACTTCCTGCCCCACGTAGCACCCCTTCGAGTACGATATCGCGCCCAGCTCGTCGAGATTCGCTTCCTGCGCCAGCGTGTCGTCGGTCATGTCCGCGCCCCATTCGGGAAACCCCGCCTCTATCCGCGCGACGTCGAAAGTTTTCCGCGTTCCCGGCATGGCGCCCGCCGCGACGAGCCGCGCGGTCAGCGCCGCGGCGGCTTCCGCGGGAGCTATGATGTCGAACCCCGGTATTTCGCCCAGCTCCGATGCGCGGACGATGCTGACGTCGGCGCCTTGGAAGCGCGCGCGGATGTGCGCGTATGGCCGCAGTTGGTCGAACGAGCAGCCCGCTCCCTCGAAGAGGCGCGACAGCAGCTCGGCCGCGCGCTTTCCGAACAGGCCGAGGTCGCAAGTTTGCCCGGTGATCTCGCTGAACGGCGTCACGCGCGGATTGACGAACTTGCGCACCATCGCGCGCCAGCCGGCCGCGGCCGCCGGACCGGTGTCGACGAGGTACTCGTCGCCGTCGCGCAGTACCCGCAGGTCCGCGACGATCTTTCCCTTGGGCGTCAGCGCGGCGGCGTACAGACCCTCGCCCGGCTGCAGCGCGAGCACGTCGTTGGTGACGAGTCCGGTCAGCGTCTCCGCAGCCTTGGCGCCCGTGAAGCGCCAGCGGGCGCGGTCGCCGCGGTCCAGTACGATCGCGCCGGCGCGCAGCGCGTCGTAGTCGCTCGCCGTCTCCGGACGCGCGCCCGCGGAGTCAGCCACGGGCGGCGTACGAGGCGTCGAGCAGATCCACGGGATGAACGGTTCGAGCGGGGATCCCGGCGCGCAGCATGCCGGCCCCGATCTGCATCATGCAGCCGGGATTTCCGGTCGCCACCCACGGCGCGCCGGTGGCCTTGATGTTCGCGAGCTTGGGAGTGAGCACGCGGTCGGAGACCTCGGGCTCGATGAGGTTGTAGATGCCCGCGCTGCCGCAGCACTGATCGGAATCGTGCAGTGGAACCAGCTCCAGGTCCGGGATCGCGCTCAGCACCGCGAGCGGCGCCTGCACCACGCGCTGCGCGTGCTGCAGATGGCACGGCGCGTCGTACGTCACCCTGAACGGCAGCGGGTTTCCGCGCAGCGGCCCGGCCGCGGCCAGCAGCTCGCTTACGTCGCGCGCCTTCGCCGCCACGGCGCTCGCGCGCTCCGCCCATTCCGCGTCGTGCTCGAGCAGCAGACCGTAGTCCTTCATCGCGGCGCCGCACCCGGCTGCGTTCACGACGATGAAGTCGGCGCCCGACCGCTCGAACGCGTCGATGTTGCGCCGCGCGAGTCGGCGCGCGGTCTCGAGATCGCCGGCGTGCGCGTGCAGCGCGCCGCAGCATCGCTGGCCGCGCGCCTCGCGCGGCTCGTACCCGTTCACCGCGAGCGTCCGCTCGGTCGCCCGATTGGTCGCGGTGAAGAGTCCTTCCATCACGCAGCCCTCGAGCAGGGCGAACGATCCGCGCGTCGGAGCGATGGTCGGCTTGTATCCGCCGCGCTCGAGCCGGCTCTCCGTGGACGCCAGCATCGCCATCGCGAAGCCGATCTTGCCCGGCAACCGCGACAGCAGCCACGGGATCGGCGTGGCCGCGAGGAATCGCCCGCCCGCCATCCCGATCGCGAGCACCCACGGCCGCGCGAAGGACCAGAGCAGCAGCCGCGCGAGCAGCGGAACGGGGCGCACCTGCGTGAGCGTTGCGCGGGTGGCTTCCAGCAGCTGGCCGTACGGCACTCCCGAGGGGCAAACGGTCTCGCACGCGCGGCAGCCGAGGCAGCGGTCGATGTGCTCGCGCACGACGGGATCGTCCACGGGCACCGTACCTTCCAGCAGCGAGCGCATCAGGAAGATGCGGCCGCGCGGGCTGTCGTTCTCGTCCTCCATCGCGAGATACGTGGGGCAGGCCTGCAGGCAGAAGCCGCAGTGCACGCACGCGTTGATCCCGGGCAGCGCGCCGGCGAGCGGAGTGCCGGGGAGCGCGCACACGATCGCGTCCCCGGGCGGAGTCGCGTCCGTCGCGGAGCCGGTGACGTTGGCCGCCGCCGTCACGGAGACTCTCCGAGAATTCCCGGGTTGAGCACGTTCGCCGGATCGAAGGCCAGCTTCACCCGGCGCGAGATCGGATCGTCGATGGATGCTCCAGCGATCCGGCTCCAGGCGTTCCCGAGCCGCTCCGGAATGAGGCGCGCGCTCTCGAGCGGGCGCGCGATCCCGGTCAGCACGTCGTCCAGCGACCGCGCGGATCCGGCCGGAGCTTGCACCAGGCAGCGCACGATCCCGCGCATGACGGTCGCGTGCCGGAGCAGCTCCTGCCCGCCGGTCGCCCCGTCGGCCAGCGCGTCCCAGAGGATCGGCAGGTCGGCGAGCGGCGTCGAGAAGCGGAGCGTCGCCGTCGCGTCCGCGTCGAGCGCGCGGAGCCGGTCCCAGCAATCGTCCGGGGCCGCGAAGGATTGTCCGAGCGCGGCGAGCTCCGCGAGCTGCGCGGTGACGCTCTCGCTGTTTCCGCCGAAGCGGGCGAGCAGGACCGTCTCCGCGGGAAGCCCCAGCCGGTGTGCGACGGACGGGTCCAGGAGCTCGAGCGCGAGCGGGGCGATACGCGCGGCTCGGGCGGCGGCGAGAACCGCGGCGAGCTTCCGGCCCCGCTCCGGCACGACGATCCCGGCGCTGCGCTCGACGTCGTTGCGCGCGCGCAAGCGCAGCGTGAGCTGGGTGATGACGCCCAGCGTTCCCCAGGATCCCACGAGGAGGCGGGTGAGATCGAAGCCCGCGACGTTCTTCACCACGCGCGAGCCGACGGTTATCACCTCGCCGGTGCCGGACACCGACTCCAGGCCGAGCACCTGATCGCGCGGCCTGCCGAACGCGGTCGCGAGCGGCCCGTACGATCCCGTAGCGACGGTCGCACCGATCGTGCCGTCGGGCGAGCCCGGCGGATCCAGCGGAAGCCACTGGCCATGCTCGCGCGTCGCGCTCGCGATCTCGGTGAGCGGAGTACCGGCCCGAACGGTGATAGTGAGATCTCCCGGGACGTAGTCGACTATCCCGGAGTACGACGCGAGGCTCAGAGTCTCGCCCGCCTCGACGGGCCCCCCCGCGTCGAGCCACGTGCCGCGTCCGGCGATCCGGAGCGCGCGTCCGCCCGCCGCCGCCGCCGCGACCCGCGAGCCGATGTCGTCGAGTGTGACCGTCGCCGTCACCGGCCGCGTCCCGCCGGTGTCGCGTACCATTCGCGGCACGAGTGCAGCGGTACCACCTTGCCGGGATTGCTGCGCCGCTCGGGATCGAACACCTCGCGCAACCGGCACATCGCCGCGAGCGAATTGGGCGTGAAGATCTTCTCCATGTAGCCGATCTTGTCGAGCCCCACGCCGTGCTCGCCGGTGATGGTGCCGCCCGCGGCGATGCAGACACCCATGATCTCGCGCATCGCCTGGTGCACGCGCTCGCTCTGCTCGACGTCGTCCGCGTTGTACGGAATGTTGGGGTGCAGGTTTCCGTCGCCGGCGTGGAAGATGTTGCACACGAGGACGCCATGCTTCTGCGAGATGCCGTGAATGGCGGCGAGGATCTCGGGGATCTTCGTGCGCGGCACGACCGCGTCCTGCACGACGAGGTGCGGCGCGAGCCGTCCCATCGCGCCGAACGCCTTCTTGCGTCCCTGCCAGAGCTTGAGTCGCTCGGCGTCGTCGCGCGCGACCCGCACGGTGCGCGCTCCGGCATCCATGCAGATCCGCCGCACGCGGTCGACGTCCTCGTCGATGCCATCCAGCAGGCCGTCCAGCTCCACCAGCAGGATCGCTTCCGCGTCGGTGGGATATCCCGCGGCATATATCGAAGACTCGACGACGCGCGTCGTGGGGCCGTCGAGAAACTCGAGCGCCGCGGGGACGATCCCGCTGGCGATGATCGCCGACGTCGCGCGCGCGCCGCCGTCGACGGTCAGAAAGTCCGCGAGCATCGTGCGGATCACTTCCGGCTTTTTCAGCAGGCGGACGGTGATCTCGAGCGCCACGCCGAAGCATCCCTCGGAGCCGACGAACGCGCCGACGAGGTCGTAGCCCGCGCGATCGCTCACCTCGTCGCCCAGCTGGACGATAGATCCGTCCGGGAGGACCGCCTTGACCGCGAGGATGTGATTCAGCGTCACGCCGTACTTGAGGCAGTGCGGGCCGCCGGCGTTCTCGGCGACGTTGCCGCCGATGGTGCACGCCGCCTCGCTGGACGGGTCCGGCGCGTACAGCAACCCCTTCGGTCCGACGGCGCGGTTGAGGCTCAGGTTCACCACACCCGGCTCGACGGTCGCGGTCCGGTTCTCGACGTCGATATCGAGGATGCGCTTGAGGCGGTTCAAGCCGAGCAGGACGATGCCGTCGGCGAGCGCGCCGCCGGAGAGTCCGGTGCCAGCGCCGCGCGGCACGAACGGCGCGCCGGCCTCGTGCAGCGCGCGCACGACGTCGATCACCTCGTCCCGCGTTCCCGGAAAGACGGCGAGCGACGGCTGCCGCCGGTAGCCCGGCAGACCATCGGAGTTGTACACGAGCAGCTGCGACTGTCGCGAGAGAACGTGCGTCCCGCCGACTATTTCCGCGAGCTTGCGCGCGAGCGCGGGATCGAGCGTGTAGTCGCCGCCGGACGGACGCGCCGGCTCCGCGTTCAGGGACATCTGGCCGCCACCACCTTCAACGCGTTTCGCTCCACCCGCAGCTCCAGCGGAGCCGGCAGGCTCATGATCTCTCCGTCCACGGCCACGGGTGCGCGCCAGCGCGCGAGGTGGATCGTGCAGCGCTCCACGATGAAGGCGTCGAGCGCGTCGCCCGCGGCGGCGTGCTCCACACCGCGCGCGGCCGCGGCCATCGCCAGCGCGACGAGCCGCGCGCGCCGGCGACCTTCGACGATCATGACGTGCAGCCCGTGACGGCCGCCTTCGATGCGCGCGCCGAGCTTCGGTACCTTCAGCTCGCGCTCGCCCACGCCGACAAACACGAGCGCCGTCTTGTACCGGCGGACCTGGCCGTCGACTTCCAGCTCCACGTGCATCGTGTACATCCTGACGAACGTCCGCAGCACGGCGAGGAAGCTCGCGAGCCGATAGCCGACGCGCTTCTCCAGCCGGTCGCGCGTGCGCACGTAGCCGACGTACATCCCCACCGAGAAAGTGTTGAGGAAAAGCTTGTCGCCGACGTACCCGACGTCGACCTCCGCGCTGGCATCGCCGCGGGCGGCGGTCAGCGCCTCGGCGAGATCGATCGGAATGTGGTGGTCCCTGGCGAAATGATTGAGCGTTCCGCCCGGCACAATCGCCAGCTCGACGCCGGTGCCGGCCAGCGCGTGCGCCGCGGAGGCGATCGTGCCGTCGCCGCCGCACACCAGCACACGCTTCGACCCCGAATCGACCGCTTCGCGAATTTGCCGGGTCATGGCTTCGGCGTCGGTCTCGCGGATGTCGAACGCGCCGGCGGACTCGAGCGCTTTACGCGCGGCTTCAGCGGAGCCGGCGGCGCTGTTGAGGAACGCGACGACACGCGGATCCTCCGCGCGCGCGGTCGCGGCTGGCTTCATCACCGGGCTTGCCATCCCTTCAATCAAAACAGGGACGCCGGCATTAGCCAACGTCCCTGTCCATCGCTCGGAGGGGAAGCGGTTAAGCGGTAGTCCAGAACCCGGAGAGTGCGGCGCCGTCGGGCGACTGCCGCAGCTTCTCGAACGCCCGCTCGCGAATCTGCCGGATCCGCTCGCGCGTAACGCCCATCAGGGCGCCGATCTTCTCCAGCGTCATGGCTTCGGAGCCTTCTTCCAGCCCGTAATACAGGTACAGGATCTTGCGCTCGCGCGGAGTGAGATACGTGCGGAAGACCCGGTCGATGAACTCGCGCATGAGATTGAAGTCGGTGACCTCCTCGATCTCGATCCCGTCGACGCCGGCGAAGCGCTCGCCAAGGGTCGACGCCTCGCGGTCGGAGCGGTCGATCGGCGCGTCGAGCGAGAGCTCGGTCGCGGACATCTGCTTGGCGGAGCGGACCTGCTCGGGCGTCTCCTCGAGCAGTCTTCCCAGCTCGTTGTCGGTCGGATCGCGCTTCAACACCTGCGAGAGCACGGTCTCCGCTCTCGACAGCTTGATGAGCTGCGAGTTCTGGTTGAGGGGAATCCGGACCGAGCGCGTCTGCTCGGCGAGCGCCTTCAGGACCGCCTGCCTGACCCACCACACGGCGTACGAGATGAACTTGACGCCCTGGTCGGGATCGAACTTGCGCACGGCCTTGAGCAATCCTTCGTTGCCGATAGCGACGAGCTCGCTGAGATCGAGGCCGTGCCCCTGGTACTTCTTCACGTATGAAATGACGAAGCGGAGGTTGGCCGTAACCAAACGCTCCGCTGCCTGTTCATCCCCATTCTGCGCGAGCCGCGCGAGGCGCCGCTCTTCCTGAACATCTTTTATGAGCGGAAGCTTCTGGATGTCGTGCAGGTACTGGTCGAAAGCGGTGGAAGGCGAGGAGCGAAAAAAACCCTTAGACCTGCTTTCGGCCGTGGTCTGCATAAGCTGCCCTGATCGGGAGTTTTTTGGGCGGCCCGAAGTGGGCCGCGAACCAGCTGGGTGGGAACTCGGACGGCCACGATAATGTCGCGCTCAGGAACGGTCAACAGACACCTTGACGCCAATCCGGAGAGCGGATTGGAGGGTCGCTTAGCAGCTAATCGGCGTGGTTAAAGGCGGACTGTTTCCCGCCCCGGCTCAGACCGTGGGCGGGTCTTTGGGCTTCGTTCGGCCCGTAGCCATGAGGATGCCGAGTCCGATGAGGACGATCACGCCGACCGCGATCCACATCGCGGGCAGGTTGAGCAGATAGGCGGCGATGGCCAGACCGAGCACCAGCACCACGAAGCCGATCATGTACGTCGAGAAGGAAGACATAAAGAGTGACTGGTGACTGGTGACTAGTGACTAGTGAACTACATCCGATGCCTCAAGCATCGGACCTCGAGGGCAACCATGCAAGAGCGTTACCAAGCGCACGCAGTTACTAGTCACCAGTCACAAGTCACTAGTCACTAGTCACTAGTCACTAGTCACTAGTCACTGTTGTCCGCGCGCCACGAGCACCGCGTGCCCCCACTTCCGTCCGAACCTGCGTGCCTGGCTGCAGTCCTCCGTCCAGATGTCGAGCGTGGGACCGATGACGTTCTTGCCCGTGTCGTCCACCAGGAAGCGGCCGATGTATTCCTTGCCCAGGAACACCTCGACGTAGCGCGCGAGCGGAAATACGCGCGGGTCGGCGGCGACGATCCCCGGGCGCACGTATCGTCCGCGGCGTGTGGTGCCCTGCAGGCAGTACTGGGTGAGCGACACGGGGACTACGAGCCCGGGACGGGCGCGATCAAACGGGCCGGCGAATCGCGGGTCCAGAAAGAAGCTGCGCTTGGCGTGGACCAGCGTCGGCGGGAGCGACGGCTCGCCATATACCACTATGGGAGCGTGCTCGAGGACATGGCTCTCGTACGGCATATGCACTACGTCCGCCTTGACCAGGGCGGCGGCCGTGATGCTCGCGACCGCGGTCCGGATCAGCGTCTGATATCTCATTGCAGCACCTCCTGCACGAGGGTGTCGGGCAACGGCAGCGTCCATCCACTGTCACGGCCAGCCATCCTTCCCACTCTCTCGGGCAAGGCGTACTCGATCTCGCCCGATCGCTTCTTCTTGTCGGCGCGGGCGAGCTGCATCACTCGCTCGACGCTGACACTCAGCGGCAAGACGGTCGGAAGCCCCGCCAGGCACACCGCCTTCCGAACCGCTTCGGCCGTACCGGCCTCCGCGATCCCCGCGCGCTCGGCCGCCTTGGCCTCCGCGCACATCCCTATGGCCACCGCCTCGCCATGGAGCAGCGAGTACCCGCTGGCCGCCTCGATCCCGTGGCCGAGGGTGTGGCCGAAATTCAGAATCTTTCTGAGACCGTGCTCCCGCTCGTCCCGGGCCACGATCTCCGTCTTTATCTCCACACTACGGACGATGAGCCGAGCGAGGGTGTCACCCGAAGCCCCCGATTGGCTGAGCAATCCAGGCAGCTCGGCCACGACGTCCGTGAAATATTGCACGTCTTGCACGATTCCATGTTTCAATATTTCAGCCAGCCCGGACTGGAATTCTGTAAGTGGAAGTGTGGCAAGGACTTCCGGATCGATAAAAATCGCGGTTGCGGGGTGAAATGCCCCCACCAGATTCTTCCCGCCGGTCGTGTCCACGCCCGTCTTGCCGCCATGGGCCGAGTCCACCATGGCAAGAAGGCTGGTGGGGACGTGTATCAGCGGGACTCCCCTCATATAGGTAGCCGCCACGAATCCGGCGAGGTCCCCAACCATTCCGCCGCCCAAACCCACGATGGTAGTGTCACGACCGTGGCCAGTGCTACTTAACTGGTCGGTTAATGTCGCCCAACTGTCTCTAGTTTTGTGCGATTCGCCAGCGGAAACGGTTAGAACTGAAACGCTGGTCGGATCTGGAAACGAGCCCGCAAGCCGCTCGGCATACAGTGGCCCGACGATGGAGTCGGTGATGATCGCGTAGCGGAACGCGGGCGCAACCGCGGCAATCTCGGCCCCGAACTGCGCGAGCGACCCGGCCGAAACGACGACCGGCGGTCCAGTGACGGACAGCTTTCTCAAAGTCGACATCGACCCGGCCCTACCAGGTCACTTCGCCGGCCGCCGCCCTTTTGTTGGCGACGCGGGCCAGCACGAACAGCAGGTCGGAGAGCCGGTTCAGATAGATCACCACTACCGGCGGGATGGTGGTCGCCCTGGCGAGCCCGACTACCGCCCGCTCGGCCCTGCGGCAGACGGTTCGGGCGAGATGCAGCGCCGCGCCCTTGGGCGAGCCGCCCGGGATGATGAAAGCCTTGAGCGGATCCAGCTCCGCCTCGCAGGCGTCGATCGCGCGCTCCAGCTCGACGATGCGCGCGGCGTCGATCCGGGCCTTGGTGAGATGCTGCTGCATCTTCTCCAAGTCGGGCGTCGCGAGCAGCGCGCCGATGCCGAAAAGATCGCGCTGGATCCCTACCAGCACTTCGTCCACCCGCGGCAGCGCGTCGCCCGACCGCGCCAGTCCGATCACGGAGTTCAGCTCGTCCACGTCGCCATATGCGGCGACGCGCGGGTCATCTTTCTGAACGCGCCCGCCGCCAAAGAGGCCGGTGTCTCCGAGGTCGCCAGTGCGCGTGTAGATTTTCATCCCGTTGAACATAATGAACCACGAATCAGTCGACATCACGATCATAGGTGCCGGGCCCACGGGCCTGTTCGCCCTTTTTTACGCCGGCATGCGCGGCGTCCGCGCGCAGATCCTGGACGCGCTCCCCGAGATCGGCGGGCAGCTCACGGCGCTGTATCCGGAGAAGTACATCTTCGACGTCGGCGGGTACCGGCAGGTGCTCGCCAAGAATCTCGTGCGCGAGCTGGCCGAGCAGGCCTTCCAGTTCGGCGCGCCGGCGCACCTCAACCAGAACGTCATCGCGCTGGAGGAAGCCGACGGCGGCTTCGTGCTCGCGACCGAGACCGACCGATTCCCGACGCGGGCGGTGGTGATCGCCGGCGGGCTCGGCGCGTTCTTCCCGCGGCGGCTGCCGCAGAAGGGCACCGACGAATGGTACGGCCGCGGCGTGTACGACCGCGTCGTGGATCCGGCGCAGTTCCAGTCGCAGAGGATCGTGATCATCGGCGGCGGCGACTCGGCGTTCGACTGGGCGCACCAGCTCCGCGACGTCGCGACGGAGATCACGCTCGTCCACCGGAGCGACCGCTTCCGCGCGCACGCGGCCACGGTAGCGGAGGTGGTCGCGGCGTGTCCGCCGGCCGGCCGGACGACGCTGCTCCCGTTCCACGAGCTGCAGGAGATCCTCGCCGAAGGCGACACGCTGCGTGGCGTGCGCGTTCGGGACGTGAAAGCCAAGACGACGCGCGACATCGAGGCGGACTCCGTGCTGCCGATGCTTGGCTTTCACAGCGAGCTCGGCGCGCTCAAGGATTGGGGGCTCACGTTTGAGGGGAACGACATCGCGGTGAACAGCCGGATGGAGACGGGCCGCGCGGGGGTATGGGCCGCGGGCGACATCACGACGTATCCCGGCAAGCTCAAGCTGATCGCGACCGGCTTCGGTGAAGCCGCCGCCGCGGTGAACCAGGCGGTGCACTGGATCTACCCGGAGAAGAAAGTCGCGCCGGGGCACAGCTCGAACATGGCGATCTTCGGCCAGAAGGACGACTAGAACCGCGTGCCTGATTGCCCTGCTGCTGTATGGGCGGGGCTGCGCTTGCTGGAGTGCCTGACGTTACGTGTGAAGGACCTCGACTTCGCGCGCGGAGAAATCCGTGTGCGACGCGGCAAGGGCGGAAAAGACCGCGTCACCATGCTACCCGATATCGCCCGCCCGGCACTGGAGAAGCACCTGGTGCGCGTGCGTGCGTTGCACGCGCGCGACCTGAGCGACGGGGCGGGACATGTCGCGTTGCCGGAGGCGCTGGACCGCAAGGCGCCCGCTTGGGCTACGGAGTTGGCGTGGCAGTGGGTGTTTCCCGCCTCGCGTCGCCATCGGGATGCCGCCAGCGGGCAAGAGCGCCGGCATCACGTGCATGAGACCGCGGTGCAGCGTGCGATGCAGCACGCGGTTCGGGAGGCCGGGCTGGCGAAGCGGGCGACGTGCCACACGCTGCGGCTCTCATTCGCGACTCACCTACTGGAAGACGGGTACGATATTCGGACGCTGCAGGAACTGCTGGGGCACACGGACGTCAGTACGACGATGATTTACACCCACGTCCTGAACCGCGGGCGGTTAGGCGTCCGGAGTCCGGCGGACCGGCTGGGTGGCGAATAGCAGATATTGCGGCGATGCTTGCTGCGTTGCCAGAATAAGGGGTAGTATCCTGTGCAGGTGAATAGATAGTTAGGCCGTCGACGCAGCGCACGCCGGCGCAATGGAGGCGGGATGAGAATCAATGTACTAGGCAGTTGTCTTCTCCTCGCAGCATCCGCGGCATGCGCCGTCAACATACAGCATCCGGCGGACGCTCTGGTAACACGGGCTTGGTCGGGCAGCCCGGACTTCATCAGCGGCGACATTTCACCCGACGGCCGTTACCTGTCGCAGGTCAACTGGGCAAGCGGCGACCTCCAGCTCGTCGATCTCCGCTCGGGAGAGGCCCGCGATCTCACCGGCCAGGGCTACACCGGCGGGTACGCGTGGACGTCTGCCTTTTCACCTGACGCTCGGCGCATTGCGGTCGCGTGGTATATCGATTCGGTGAATGCTCACGAGTTGCGGGTCATGAGTACCGTCAGCGGTCGCTTCCGAACTGTGGTTCCTGCCGATCCTGATCGCTACTACATCGATCCCGTCGACTGGTCCGCTTCGAGCGACGAGATCCTAGTCGCCGTGCAGGGAAAGGACCAGACCTGGCAGCTCGGTCTCGTTCCCGCAGGGGGCGGCCCGATACGGACGGTCAAAGCTCTTGGCTGGCAGACGCCTGGCGGGGGACATGACCAGGCATATCCGGACGCCGATTTGTCACCGGACGGACGGTACGTCGCATACGACTATCCGCCGAACCCGACCGCGTCAACCCGCGACATCTTAGTCGTGCCCTCAGCGGGAGGCGCGGAAACAGTGCTCGTGTCTGGGCCAGGCTCCGATCGACTTCTCGGTTGGCTCCCCGGCGGAGATGGGATTCTCTTCTACAGCGACCGCAACGGCACGCCATCAATTTGGCGGCTTCGGGTGCGGGCGGGCCGGCCGATAGGCGAACCAGAGCTCATCCACGCCAACGTTCCTGCGCTCGTCCCTCTCGGTTTTACGCGCGACGGGTACGCGTATGGCGTTATGACCGAGACCACACGAGTACACGCCGCAGAAGTGGACCCCGCTGGCGGAGATAACGTGCGAATGCCACGGGCGGTCCACGAGCCGCCGTGGCGCAGAAGCTTTGCAGCCGACTGGTCACCCGATGGCGCCCGCTTGGCGTTTGTCACCCACGATCCCCTTCCAGATCCGGTCGAGAGGCTGCAAATCGCTTCGACGACCGGAGAGATTGTTCGGACTATTGTACTCACCCCCGCGCTCCACACCAGCAATGGAACCTTCCGGTGGGCGACGGCGGACCGAATCATTCTCTTCGCGTATGAACGCGGCCTGGACGGCATCTTCGCGCTGGATCTTCGCGACGGAAGTCACCGGCGCGTGATGACGCCGCCGTCAGTCGGCCGCAGCGCCATCAAGTGGTTCGATGTGGGACCGGACGGCCGCAGTCTCTACATGGTTGCGCGACCGCAGGGCCGCGGTCGTGGGAACAACCTCGTGGCTGCCGATGCGGAGACTGGAGTCATGCGCGTGATCGGCACAGCAAGAGCAGTCACAGCGTCTCTGTCTGTTTCACCAGATGGGACGCAACTGGCATTTCTCGCGCGCGACGACACCTCGGGTCACGTCGAGCTGCGCGTTATTTCCACGACGGGCAGCGGAAGCTCGCGCACGGTCTTTCGGCCCGATCGCGGCCGAATTGGACCGCCTGTAACGTGGATGCCCGACGGCTCCGGGCTCGTGTTCAAGATCGAGAGCGGCGAGCAGGCGAGCCTCTGGTCCATCAGCGTGCGCGGAGGCGAACCGGTCCGCCTGCTGTACGATTGCTGCGCCGAGAACCACGTGCGCATACATCCCAATGGAAGACGACTCGCGTTTGCATCCGGCAGGGACCGTGGGGAGATATGGATTCTGAAGATGCCAGGAGACTCCGGACTCCAGCCTCCGCGCGAATGACGGCGGCGGCACGAAGGCCCTCTCGTGTTTCTCGATAGCGGTCAGATCCGCCTCGGCGACTTGCACGATCTTGGGCGCGGCCTAACGAGGAGTTGAACCTGACCGGCGCTCTGCGGTGGCGGCTCGCTCGCAGAGCTCGCGAGCCGCATTTTATTGGAAACGCCGGCAGGTTAACTCCGGCGCGTTAGCCGGACGAACATGCTCCGTGCGTTGGCAACACTGGTGTTCCTGCTGCTCCCGGCCACGGCTCGCGCCCAAGGCGTCATAACGCGTGGCGGCTTCGTAATCGTGCGGGGGACCGACACGGTCGCGGTCGAGCATTTCGAGCGTGGGGCCGAAACTCTTGCGGGGGACGTGTTCGGACCCGGCGGCGAGCGCTTCCACTACGTTGCGCGCCTGCGGCGCGATGGCGGCATCGCTTCGATCGAGTCCTCGCTTGACTGGGGCTGGTGGGCGAACAGTGTCATGCGCTTCACGGCAGATACGGTTCGCCTTTCCGGCTTTTTGCGCGGACAGCCACGGCAGCGCGAAATCGTCACGGGTGTCCCGGCGATGCCGATGTATCTCATATCCTTTGCGCTCCTCGAGCAGCTTCTCCGTAGTACCCGCGCGACCACGCAAGCCGTGCGGGTGCCGGTGGTACAGCTCCAACAGATGGACACCACGAGCTGGAACGTGGTCTGGCCGACGACCGACTCGGCCACGGTCGTATTCCCCGGGTTCGGCGAGGCGCGGATGGCCGTTCTGCCGGACGGCAGCATCGCAAGCGGCGTGATCCCCGCACTCGGCTGGACTGCCACGCGCGCGGCGGAAACACCGGCGACCACCCGGCCTGCGGCAGCACTGCGACAGGGTGGAGCAGAGCGCTCTCTGCCGTTCGGCAGTTTCGGCCGCTGTAACGAGCCCAGCCGAGAGCCGATCACTCGCGTCGAACTGCCCGGCAATCCGGTGATGGCGCTGGCGACGCCGGATGGTTGCTGGCTGGTGGCATCGCTCGCGTCGACGAAGCTCGGCTGGCCGGGTGCCATCGCGCTCTTCAGCCGGTCGACCGGCGTTGTGTCACTCGCGCGCCTGCTACCACTGGAAGTCCCTGCGTACGGGATTGCGCTCACGCGCGATGGTTCACTGCTGATGGCCGCTGCCGGCGACGGCGTCGTGTTCGTGGATCTGCAACGCCTGATCATGGGGCGGACCGACGCCGTTCTCGGCGAGCTGCGCGACGGCGGCCGGCCCGTGCGTTTCTACCTCAATGTCACCTCTGACGACGGTTTCCTGTTCGTGAGTGACGAAGCCGCACAGACAATAACGGTGGTGGATCTGGTCAAGGCGCGGGCCTCCCACTTTGCGGCGACGGCGGTCGTCGGCAAGATTCCCGTTGGCAGCTTTCCGGTCGCGCTCACCTTCTCGGCCGATCAGCGCTACCTGTATACGACGAGTCAGATTGCCCCCGCGAAGCTCGCCTGGGCGAAGGCTTGCCGCCGGGAAGGTACCGGGCCGACGGCCGAGCCGGTCAATCCACCAGGCGCGGTTCTTGTCATTGACGTGGAGCGCGCGAAGACGGATCCGGTGAATGCCATCGTGGCTGCCGCGCCCGCAGGATGCAGTCCGGTGCGACTTGTGCTTTCACCCAAAGGAGATGTGGCGTACGTGACCGCGCGCAACAGCGACGCACTTCTCGCTTTCGATACGAGAAAGCTGCGCGAAAACCGGATGGGCGCGCTTCTCGCCCAGGTACCGGTTGGCCCTGCGCCAGTCGGCGTCGCCGTGGTGGACGATGGCGCGAGGATCATTGTCGCAAACTCGAACCGATTTGCCGCCAGGCAGACTGATGATCAAAATCTGACCGTTGTCGATGCAATGCGAATGTCGGCTGGCGCCGCCGCCGTGCTGGGAACAATTTCGGCGGGTGCGTTCCCGCGCGAGCTCCAGACGACGCCGGACGGGCGAACCTTGCTCCTGACCAGTTTCTCGTCCTCGACGCTCCAGCTCGTGGATTGGGATCGAGTGTCGCTCCAACCAATAAAACGGTAGCGACAGGCTGATCAACCTCACCGCGATCATTCCGAATGACCACCAGATCGACTGAGTCTTCAATGAGACGGTATAGGCATCGTGGAAGCACGCTGCCGGCTAACAAACGGTTGCAGCAGACAGCGGATCTATTGTGTGCGCGTTTCGCGCTTTGTTTCATTCCGCTGCAGCTGAACCGTGGCGTTGTAGAATAAGTCGTCGAGACGCGGTGGTCGCCTTTCTGGGCGGTGCTCCGATCATTCCCGACGTGGTGATCGTCGATTGGGGGGCTCTGGCGGTCGAGTTTTCAACAATCCGATCGCGCAAATGCTCGAGGGACTTATTCTACATCTTCGGTAGGCTGCCTGCGGAATTCAAAAAATGGAAGACATGCTCACTCGCGGCAAGCACGCTCTCGCGTCGCAGCCCTTCAGCGTGCTGCTTGGGGCCGAACTACTGGCTTTTTCCGAGGGGCGGGCTGAGATCAGCATTTCGATTCGAGAGGAACTGAAACAACAGCACGGATTCGTACACGGTGGCGTCATCAGCTACGCCGCCGATAATGCGCTGACGTTCGCTGGGGGTAGCGGTCTCGGTCCCGGCGTGCTGACCTCGGAGTTCAAGATCAACTACATGCGTCCGGCAGTTGGCGATTCGATTGTGGCCCGTGCGGCAGTGGTTCACGCGGGGAGGAGTCAGGCCGTTTGTCGCTGCGATGTGTTTGTGCTCCGGCAAGGACACGAAAGTCTGTGCGCCACGGCCCAAGGGACCGTTACGTTGCTTTCTGCATCGTCAGGGTCGACGCCGGGGACCGCGTGAGCGCGTCCCGGTTCACCCTGTTCACGGGAGTAGGCGTGCACAGCGCTCGATTCCCTACCTGTCGGCGCACCGCTGACGACGACATGCGCTGCACCGCATAGCGAAACCCGGGCAGCCCGCTAGTTGGCGGTCTTGTACGCAACGCGCGGATCCGCCTTCGCGTACGCCAGATCGGTGATCAGGTTCACCATCACGAACACCACGCTGAGGAACAGCACCGAGCCCTGGATCGCGGGCAGGTCGCGGCGGGCGATGGCGTTCACCACGTAGCGGCCGAGTCCCGGCCAGCTGAAGATCGTCTCGGTGAGAATGCTCCCCGTGAGATAGTAGCCGAAGTCGAGTCCGAGCACGGTGATGATCGGGATGAGCGCGTTTCGCAGCGCATGCCGCGTTATCACCAACCGCTCGCGCTGCCCTTTCGCGCGCGCAGTGCGCACGAAATCGCTGCCGAGCACGTCGAGCATCGCCGAGCGCGTCACGCGCGCGAGGAAGGCGATCGAGCGGGAGCCGAGCGCGAGCGCGGGTAGGATCAAATACTCGATTCCGCCGTAGCCCGATGGTGGGAGCCAGCGCAGCATCACCGCGAATACCAGAATCAGAATCAACCCCACCCAGTACACGGGGAAGGAGATCCCCAGATACGCGACGCCGAGCGAGATGCGGTCGAACCAGCCGCCGGGAACTCGCGCGCTGAGTATTCCGATCGTGATCCCGATCACCGAGGCCAGGAGCATGGCCGCGCCCGCGAGCTGCAGTGTCTTCGGGAACCGCTCACGAATGTCCTGCAGGATCGGTCGGCGCGTGATGTACGATCTGCCGAGATCGCCCCGGAGGACGCCGCCCGTGTAGTGGATGAACTGCTTGTGCAGCGGGTCGTCCAGCCGGAGCTCGGCCCGCAGGCGCGCGACGGTCTCCGGGTCCGCCCGCTCGCCGACCATCTCCTGGACCGGGTCTCCCGGCGCGACGTACAGCAGGAGGAACACGACGACCAGCACTCCGAACAGCGTCGGGATGGCTAGCAGCAGGCGTCGCAGGATGAATGAAAGCATGGCTATTGGCTATTGGCTATTGGCTATTGGTCAGCTAAGAGCAAATAGCTAATAGCCAATAGCGCCTTACCTCGCTATCGACACTCCCGTCCAGTTCTGCCCGTTGAAGATCGTCGGGATCGCGAAGTCCTTCACCCAGGGTTGAATAGCGTACAGCACTCGGTGATGAAAGAGGAAGATCATCGGCGCGTCCGCGAAGGCGATCTGGTCCGCCTGGCGGTACAGCGCCGCGCGCGCGGCGTCGTCCTGCTCGCGCCTGGCCTGATCGACGATCCGATCGAAGTTGGGATTGCTGTAGAACGATATGTTTCCGCCCACGCCGCGATTGGCGGTGTGCAGCAGCGGATACAGGAAGTTCTCGGCGTCCGGATAATCGGCGAACCATTCCTTGAGAATCATGTCGGTCTCGCCCTTACGCGACGCTTCGCGCACGGAGGACGCGTCGCGCTGCACGAGCTTCGCGCGTATGCCCGCTTCGGCGAGATACGCCTGGATCACCTCGGCGATTCTCGGGAACGGCGGCGACTGCGACGACCACAGCTCGAGGGCTATGCCGTTCGGAAAGCCGGCGTCGGCGAGGAGCTGCTTGGCGCGCGCCACGTCGCGCTTGTACGGCGCGCGCATGGTGTCGGCGCCGGGAAGCGTCGGTGGTATCACCCCCGCCGCCACGCGGCCGTGTCCGCTGACCATCCGGTCGAGAATGGTCGGGACGTCCACGGCGAGATTGAGCGCCTGGCGCACGCGCACGTCCCGCAACGGGCCGCGCGTCGTGTTGATGCCGACGTACCAGAAGCGCAGCGCCGGCGCGGAAGAAAGCAGCGCGCTCCGCTCGTCGGTCTGCTCCCAGCTGCGCGCTTCCTGCTCGGGCACCTGCAACACGTCCACGTTCCCCGTCTCGAATTCCGCCACCGCCGTGCTCGGCTCGGCGATGATGCGGGCCATCAGCGACTCGGCCTTGGCGGCTCCGCCCCAGTACGCGTCGTTGCGCGCGAACAGCAGGTAATCGTCGTGCCGCCACTCGACGAACTTCCACGGCCCCGTGCCCACCGGGTGCTCGCCGAAATTCGCCGGGACGGAATCGGGAATGATCGAAGTCACCGGCATGGCCAGGAGCTTCGGAAAAATCGCCAGCGGCTCGGTGAGCGTGATCACGACGGTCGAATCGTCCGGCGCGGCGAGCCCGGAGATCGTCGGGGCGTTGCCGTCGGCGTATTCCCGCGCTCCGCGGATCGGGTACAGCGGCCAACCCCGGCCGCCGGTGGTCTCGGGGTCGAGCACGCGCTGGAAGCTGCTCAGCACGTTCCGGGCGGTGAACGGGCGGCCGTCGTGGAACTTCACACCCGGCCGGAGATGGAAGGTGTAGACCGTCCCGTCGGACGAGACGTCCCAGGATTTGGCCAGCCCGGGTACTATCTGCGCGTCCGGTGTAAAACGTACGAGGCCGTCGAATACGTACGCGACTGCCCGACCGGTGGGCACGTCGGTGGAGAGCGCGGGGTCGAGCGAGCGGGGGTCATAGGTGTCTCGCGAATCGATCAACGTCCGACGCGACGGCGAGGAATCACCACCGCGGCACGCCACTGAGGCGAGCAAAAGAAGGATTAGGTAGGCTCGGCGCATAGGGCTAAACTGTTGACTGGTGGTGAGATTCGCGTGAACTTAGTGAACCATTTCAAGAGCATAAATCGTGACCGCGGAATACAACTATCGCCGACGACTTGGCCTGGCCGAGCTGCTTCCCGCGATCGCGGTCGGGCTGGGCGCGGGACTGGCCGGCTTCTATCTCGCCCGCGTAATGGCCGAGAAGACGCCGCTCGTTCCGCGGTCAGTCGGGACGAAAAGCATCGCACGTTCCGAGCCGCCGCAGCCACCTCGCGCAGCGATAAAGCTGGCAGCGCCTTGATGGATCGCCGCCCCGTGCGGCTCGTCTGTTTCCTCACATCGCTCCTGCTGGCGCTTTCCTCTCCCGCCGGCGCCCAAACGGCGCCCTGCGGCCCGGGTGATCTCGAGGTACGTTCGCTGCAATTCTCCGGGAACACGGCGTTCTCGGACGGACAGCTCGCACAGACGATCGCGACGACACCATCCGGCTGGACGCGGCGCGCGCTGCGGTTGCCGTTCGCCGCGCGCCGCTGCCTCGACCCGGCTGAGTTCGTCAACGACCGGGTCAGGTTGATCGTGTTCTATCGGAACCGCGGATATTCCCGGGTCGCGGTCGACACCGCCACGACTCGCCTCGGGTCGAGCGCGGTGGCGGTCCGGTTCCTGATCGACGAAGGCCCGCCCACCCAGCTGGCGTCCCTCGCGGTCGTCGGACTCGAAGGCGTGCGGGACTCGGCGCGCATGGTTCGCAACCTTCCGATCCGCGCGGGCGATCCGTTCGACAGGGTGCGGATCGAAGCGGCGCGCGACACGATCGCGCGCCGGCTCCGGAACAACGGCTACCCGGCGGCGGTCGTCACGAACTCGTTCGTGGAGGATCAGGCCGCGCTGGTCGCTCATGACACGCTGCGCGTGGCGAGCGGACGGTTCACCCGGATAGGCGGGGTGAGCGTCGTCGTAACGCCCCGCGCAGGAAAGACGCAGCAGATCCCCGACGCCGTCGTGCGGCGGATCGCGGGCGTGGACAGCGGCGCCGTGTATCGCGAGCGTGCTCTCCTGAACGCGCAGCGGGCGCTGTATCAGACCGAGGCGTACCGGCAGGTCGCGATCGGCATCGACGACACCGTGCCCGGTGACTCGGTGGCGGATATCCGCATCGCACTGGCGGAGGACGCCATGCGCGCCGCGCGTGTCGGCTTGGGCTACGGCACGCTGGATTGCGTCCGCGCCACCGGCGAGCTCACCAACTACAACTTCCTCCGGGGCGCGCGCCGGCTCGAGCTGAGCGCGCGCGTGTCGAAGATCGGCATCGGCCATCCGCTCGACGGCGCGCGCGACCTGTGTCCGCAGGCGAAATCGGATCCGTACAGCAGCCGCTTGAACTACTACTTCGGCGCGACACTGCGGCAGCCGTCGTTCTTCGGTCTGCGGACCGTTCCGACAATCACCGTCTACAGCGGCCGGACGTCGGAGTACAAGGCGTATCTGCGCACCACCGCGATCGGCGGAATCGTCGGGCTCGACTGGCGCAGGTTGCAGCGCACGCCGGTCGGCTTCGCGTACCAGCTCGATTACGGGCGTACCGAGGCGCAGCCCGCGCTGTTCTGCGCCGTGTTCAACCGGTGCGATCGAGAGGATCGGGAGCGGCTGCAGCGACTCCAACCGCTCGGCGTCGCGAGCGTCGTGGTCTCGCGCAACGCGGCCAACAACGCGATCTATCCGACGGGCGGTTACACCTGGCGCGCCGACGCGAGACACGCTTCGCGGCTCACGCTGGCGGACAAGTCGCTCGGCTTCAACAAGCTGCTCGGCGACGCCGCGCGGTACTGGGGACTCGGCGGCAGGAACGTCCTCGCACTCCGGCTGCGGGCGGGGGGGCTGCTGGGCCCGGCATTCGGGGATCCCACGCGCTTCGTCCCGCCGGAGGAGAGGCTGTTTGCGGGCGGACCCACGACCGTGCGCGGCTTTCCGCAAAACGAGCTGGGATCCGCGATATACATCGCGGTCCAGTTCGACACGCTGTATCCCGCCGTCACCGGACGGAGCGACACACTCTTCCGGGTCAGTGAAGGAGAGCGCGGGTTTCGCCGGGCCGTTCCCGTCGGCGGCAACTCACTGCTCGTCGGCAACGTCGAGCTGCGCGTGCCCGCTCCTGTCTTCTCCAACGTTCTCCAGATGACTCTGTTCACGGACGTGGGCGACGTCTGGAACCGGGGCACCGACGACGTGTTTCTGAACTTTCGCCTCAAGGCGACACCGGGCATTCAGCTGGGGGCGCTGTCGCCCGTCGGGCTGATCCGCATGGTCGTCGGCTACAACCCGTACGATCGCCCGGCCGGGCCGCTGTACTACGAGGTTCCGACGGCGCTCGGCGGCTCGCTGCCGTGCGTGAGCCCGACCAACGTGCTGCCCGTGCACGCCGTGGAAGGAGAGAACGGGATCGTGCTGACGCAGGAGGAGGGCCGGTGTCCGCGGACCTTCGCGCCCGCGCGCGACGGCAGCTTCGCCTCGCGTCTCACTTTCAGCTTCGCCATCGGGCAGGCGTTCTAGGCGATGTCGCGCAGGCAAAAGGTCGTGTTGTCGAGCGCCGCGATTCTGATCGGGCTCATGCTGGCGGTGGTCCTGCTGGTCGTCGGCGGCACGCAGACGCAGTTCGGGCAGGAGCGCGTCCGCGCGTTCGTGCAATCGTGGCTGGCGGCCAAGGTGCGCGGCACCATGCACGTGGGCCGCATCAGCGGCGGCCTGCTCAACGGAGTGGTCATCGACTCGATCGAGATCCGCGACGAGAACGACTCGCTGTTCCTGGCGACGGGACGAGTCTTCGTGCGGTACGAGCTGCGCGACCTGTTCGACAAGCGGATACTCGTGCGGCGCCTGGAGGTCGAGCACCCGAACGTGCACCTGCGGTATTACCCGGACGGGAAGTGGAACTTCGAGCGGATCTTCCCGCGCGGCCAGCCGGCGCCGCTCGGGCGCCGCCGCGGGTTCGGCGAGTTCGTGCAGCTGGATTCCGCCCTGATTCGCGACGCCAAGTTCGCGGTCACGATCCCGTGGCGGGTGCTCGGGAATCCGCCGCGGCGCGTGCGCGACAGCATCGTGACGGCGGCGCTCACCGATCCCGCGCGGGAGGTGCGCCGCTCGGGCGAGGGGTTCACGCGCACCTGGCGCTGGGAGCGCGGGAACGTCGCGCTCGGACCGTCGCGTCTCGCCGACCCGGACAGCGCGGCGCGCGTGTTCACGGTGCGCGATCTCGCGGTCAAGGGACTCGACCCGCCGTTCTATTTCCGGAACGTGCGCGGCACGATCCGGCACCTGGGTGATTCCGTCTGGGCGGACGCGCCGTACTTCGATCTGCCGGGATCGACGGGAAGCGGCAAGGCGAAGATCGTCTGCTGCGGCGGTCTGCCGCTGCGGTATTACGTCGACGTGATCGGCGACTCCGTGTCGCTGTCCGACGTCGCGTGGGTGTATCCGACGTTGCCGCGCACGGGTGGCGGGCGCATGAAGCTCGCCATCCGCAACTCGCCCGGAGATCTCGGGGTCCTCGACTACCGGATCTACGACATGGACGTGACCAGTACGAAATCGCGGCTGAGCGGCACGATGACGTTCGGCGTAGGTCGCCCACTGCTCGTAGCGAAAGACGTGCGGCTGGAGGCGGCGCCCGTCGACTTCGATCTGCTGCGCACGCTGGCCGGCGGCCCGTTCACGTACGATTGGCAGGGGAGGATCACCGGCACCGTGACCGCGTCCGGCGGTCCGCTCGACCGGTTCCGGGTGGAGCGGGCCGATCTCGTGTTCGCCGACGCGCACGTGCCTGGCGCGATCTCGCGCGGCACCGGCCGCGGAGTGCTCGACATAAGACTGCCGGCGCTCGCGGTCTTTCGCGGGTTCGACGTGAACGTGGGACGCTTCGACCTGCGGACCGCGCAATTCCTCAATCCCGAGTTTCCGCGCCTGCTGGGTACGCTCGCCGGCACCGCGACACTCGATTCCGTCTGGACCGACGTCCGATTCAGCAACGCGGACGTGCTGCACCACGACGGGCCGGGACCGCCGTCGAGAGTGACGGGCGCCGGTCGCCTCACGCTCGGTGACGAGTACGTGACGTACGACGTCGATCTGACCGGCGCGCCTGTGTCACTGACGACGCTCGCGCGGTCGTATCCCGCGATACCGCTGCGCGGCGAGATGAGCGGACCGATCCGCGTGAGCGGGACCGCCGCGGGCATGACCGTCGCGGCGACGCTCGCCAACGCCGATGGATCGATCTCGTTCGACGGACAGGTGGACGCGGAAGCGCCGAGCTATGTGGTGAAGGGCGAGGGCGTTGTGACGGGCGCGAATGCGCGCGGTCTGCTGGCGCGAGCGGATCTGCCGCCGACTTCGCTGAACGCGCGCTACGGCATCGATCTCACCGGTGCGAGCGCGGAAGACCTGCGCGGCACCGTGCACGTCGCGGCCGGCGGCTCGACCGTCGACGAGCTGGCGATTGACCGGGCGACCGCGCGCGTCGCGATCGCGGACGGGATCGCGCGCATCGACACGCTCACGATCGCGTCTCCGGCGGGCACCGCGTCCGCGACCGGAACTGTCGGGCTCACGCCGTCGGCGAAGGGCGCGTTCGACTTCATGCTGCGCGCGGACTCACCCGGCGCGCTGCGGCCGTACCTCGGCGAAGGGCGCTCGACCGGGGCCGTAACCGTGCGGGGGCGGGCGACGACCAGCGCCGGCGTGGTGGCGGTGGAGGGGAGTGTCGCCGGCAACGACCTGGCGGTGCGCGACAACCGCGCAAAGCGGATCAGCGGGACGTTCGACGCGCGGAGCGAGAACGGCGCGGTGTCGGGCTCGGCTGCGTTGAAGGCCGACACCGTCTCGTTCGGGCGGATCCGGCTCGCGTCGGTCGACGTGAGCACAGATCAGAGCCCGGCCGGAACTGGCACCGCGGCGGCGACGCTCGTCGCGGCCAACGGAGCAAGCACGCGGCTGGCGGCGCGAACCAAGCGGCGCGGGGACACGGTGCTCGTCGCGCTCGACACGGCCTCGATCGCGGCCGACAGCGCGCATCACTACCGCCTCAGCTCGCCGGCCGTGATCACCCTGGCCAAGGAATTCGTGGAGCTCGATTCGCTGCGGCTCGAGCTGTTCACCAAGGAAGGGGCCGCGCGCGACCGCTCCGGCGGATCACTGCTGGTGCAGGGAGTGCGGGTGGCCAACGATTCCGTCCGCGGCTCCGTGCTCAGCTCCGGCGTCGATCTATCGGTGGTGCAGAGCGTTCTTCCGGTCACCAACGCGCGCGGGCCGCTCGACATCAATCTCAGCGCCGCGGGGCCGGTGACGCAGCCCGTCTTGAACGGGATGCTGCGCGTTACCGACGGGAGCTTCGTCATTCCCGCCACCGGAGTGACGTACAATAACTTCGACGGCGAGATCGAGCTGGTGCAGGACACGCTCTACATCCGCCGGCTCACGGTATACACGCCGCGCGGCGGGGGGCGGAACGGCGGGGCCGCGGTGATCGGGAACATCGACCTCACCACGTACACGCGGCCGCGGTTCGACATCCGCATGCGGGCGGACCATTTCCGCGCGGTGCAGCGGGCCGGACTCGCGACGCTCGACGTCTCGACCGGTCCGGAGATAGAGCTGGTGGGCGACTACGACGCCGCCGTGTTGCGCGGCGGCTTGGTAGTGAACGAAGGCAGCGTCTACCTGCCGGAGCTGCTGGGGAAGGACGTCATCGACCTGGACGATCCGGCGCTGTACGGCCTGGTGGACTCCACGCTGCTCCAGGCGCGTCGGTTCCTGCCGAAGGTGCCGAGCGCGTTCGCGACGAACCTGACGCTGGACAACGTCGCCGTCACCGTCGGCGAGGACGTGTGGCTGCGCTCGTCGGAGGCGAACATCAAGCTCGGAGGCCGGCTCGATCTGGTACGCGGCCGGACCGAGTCCGCGATCACGGGAGCGTCGACCGACTCGCCGCAACTCGCGCTCGCGGGAACGCTCAACGCGGAGCGTGGCACGTACGTGCTCAACCTCGGCGTCGTCCAGCCCACTTTCGAGGTCGAGCGCGGAACGCTGCGGTTCTTCGGCGAGCCGGAAGTGAACCCGTCGCTCGACATCCGCGCCATTCACACCGTGCGGCGTCCGCGGCAGAGCTTCAACCGCGAGGACGTGCGCGTGCTGGTCGCGATCACCGGCACGCTGAGCGCGCCCGTGCTCTCGCTGGCGAGCGCCGACAGCCTGCCGCTGTCGCAGTCGGATCTGCTGAGCTACCTGGTGACCGGGGAGCCGGCGTTCGCGCTGAGCAACACCTCGTCGCAGTACACGGAGCAGCTGCTCACGATCGGCGGTCGGCTCGCCGGCACTTTCATCAGCAGCAGAATTCCGCGGAACGTCTTTGATATCGTGGAGGTGCAGACTGGCACGATCGGCGGGGAAGGGGCGGCGGGCGGGTCGACCAGCTCATACCTGAGCAGCCTCTTCACGACGCGCGTCATCCTCGGC